>JBILGF010000374.1:0-3666 GCA_044351195.1 Burkholderiales bacterium | reverse complement strand
ATGGTTACACCGAGGTCTATACCCCCTACCTGGTGAACGCCGACAGCCTGCGCGGCACCGGGCAGTTGCCCAGGTTCGAAGAAGACCTGTTCGCGGTTCCCCGGGGCGACGAGGCGAAGCTCTACCTGATCCCGACCGCCGAAGTGCCGGTGACCAACATCGTGCGCGGCGAGATCCTCGCCGCCGACGCGCTGCCGCTGAAATTCGTCTGCCACAGCCCGTGCTTTCGCAGCGAGGCCGGCTCCTATGGCCGCGACACGCGCGGCATGATCCGGCAGCACCAGTTCGACAAGGTCGAGATCGTGCAGATCGTCGACCCCGAGACCTCCTACGACGCGCTCGAGGCACTGACTGCCCATGCCGAGGCTGTGCTGCAGCGTCTGGGCCTGCCTTACCGGACGATGCTGCTGTGCACCGGCGACATGGGCTTCGGCTCGGCCAAGACCTATGACCTCGAAGTCTGGTTGCCAGGCCAGCAGGCCTACCGCGAGATCTCTTCCTGCAGCAATTTCGAATCCTTCCAGGCACGCCGGATGCAGACGCGCTACCGCAGGGATGCCAAGGGCAAGCCCGAGGTCGTGCATACGCTCAACGGCTCGGGGCTGGCCGTCGGGCGCACCCTGGTGGCGGTGATGGAAAACTGCCAGCGTGCAGACGGCGGCATCGACGTGCCGGAGGCGCTGCAGCCGTACATGGCAGGTGTCAAGGTGGTGGGCCGGAGCTGACCGCCGCGACCGCGGGCCGGAGGGGCTTTCGCAACCGCCGCGGTCGGTGCATCATCCCGCAGGCTCGAGAAGATGCTTTCCACGGAGGGTGCATCCCGGGCGCAACGGAGGAGTCAACCATGATGTCGCCCGCTTCGCGCGCCGCGCGCGCCGCATTGCCGCTGGTCCTGCTTGCCGCAGCCGTATCGCCGCGTGCAGTCCTTGCCCAGGCCGAGTATCCCAACCGCCCGGTGCGGGTCATCGTCAGTTCCGCCGCTGGCGGCGGATCAGACTTCATCGTGCGTCCGGTGGTCGCGAAAATGGGCGAGAGCATGGGCCAGACCTTCGTGGTCGACAACCGTGCGGGCGCCTCCGGCATCATCGCGATGGAACTCACCGCGAAGGCAGCTCCCGACGGCTACACGCTGCTGCTGGGCACCATCGGCAACTTCGCATCCAACACGGCGCTGCATGCGAAGCTGCCATTCGATCCGATCCGCGACTTCCAGCCCCTGTCCAAGCTGGTGGACTCGCCGTTCCTGCTGTCGGTGCATCCGTCGGTGCCGGCGACCACGCTGAAGGAGTTCATCGGCTGGGCACGCGCGAACCCGGGCAAGGTGACCTTCTCCTCCTTCGGCATCGGCAGCTACCCGCACCTGCTCGGCGAGCATTTCAACCAGCGTACCGGCGTGAAGATGCTGCACGTACCGTACAAGGGCAGTGCACCGGCAATCGCCGACCAGATCGCAGGCCATGTGCAGGTCGGGTTCGATTCGACCCAGTCGCAGGGCGCGCACATCCGGGCAAAGCGGCTGCGCGCGCTGGCGATCGGCACGCCCTCGCGCGTACCCAGCCTGCCCGATGTGCCGACCTTCGCCGAGGCGGGGCTGCCTGATTTCGAGACGCTCGCCTGGTTCGGCCTGTTCGCGCCGGCGAAGACGCCGGCGCCGATCGTGCGCCGGCTGCATGGCGAGATCGTCAAGGCGCTGGCGCAGCCCGATGTGCGCGAACGGCTGGAGGGGCTCGGTGCGATGCCGGTAGGCAACACGCCGGAGGAATTCGCCGCACAGATCAAGGCGACCATCGACGTGCAGGTGAAGGTCGCGCGCGCGGGAAACATCCGCGCACAGTGAATCGAGCACGGCTCGATGGCACTGACCTGGCCAGCGCAGGCAGGCGGGGCACGCCTCAGGGCGCCTTCAGCCCGGGCGGGCGCTCGCCCCGCGGCATCAGCGACAGGTCTTCGCGCAGGCTCTGGAAGGCCGGCTGGTGCGCCGGCTCGACCCGCTGCAGGATGTCGAAATACTGGCGCACGTTTTCGGTGAGGATCACCGCTTCGCCGCCGCGCGCATAACCGAAGGTCCTTACCGCCGCATGCTCGGGGCGCATCAGCAGCGGCAGCACCTGCTTCATGTTCACCCACACGTTCGGATCGAGCTTGAGCGCGCGTGCGATCGAGCGCGCGTCCTCGAGGTGGCCGAAGCCGACGTTGTACGCGGCCAGTGCAATCCAGGTGCGGTCCGGCTCCGGCGCCCGCTGCAGCAGGTCGCGCAGCAGTGCGAGGTAGCGCGCGCCACCCAGGATGTTCTCGCGCGGGTCCAGCAGGTTCTTCACGCCCATCCGCGCGGCGGTGTCATCCTGCATCATCATCAGCCCGCGCACCCCGGTGGGCGATACCGCACCGGGGTCCCAGTGCGACTCCTGGAATCCGAGGGCTGCGATCAACCGCCAGTCGATGCCGGTCAGGTCCTGCGCATCATGGAAGTGCTTGCGGTAGAGCGGCAGCACGGTGCGCACCCGGGTCATGAAGTGCACGATGTCCGCTTCGGTCAGGCGCTGCAGGTGGCCGTAGTAGCGATCGATCAGTCGGGTCAGGGTGGCGTCGCGGCGGATGCGGCCGAAGAACTCGTCCAGTTTCCTCACCAGGACCGGGTCGGCATCCCTGGCCATGGCCCAGGCCAGCCTGCGCGGCTGGCCGATCGCGAACGCGGTGGCGATCGTCGGATGGAAGTTGCGCGCGACATCGACCGTGTGCGATTCGGCCACCGCGTAATCGGCCAGTCCCGAGGTGATCCGTGCGGCAATGTCCTCGGCATCACGCGCCACCACCTCGTTCCATTCGAGCTTCGGCAGCCTGGCCTTCAGGGCCTGCAGTTCCGGAATGGCGAGCGATCCTGCGAGCACGTCGACGCGCTTCCCGGCAAGGTCTTCCATGCCGCGCGGGCGCTGCATCTCGCTGTCGTAGATGACCTCGAGCAGGACCTCCTGGTAGGACGGGCCGAAGGTGAAGCGCCGCGCCGTGTCGGGCGTGACGATCAGGCCGGCCGCGGCGATGTGGCCCTCGCCGCGCGCGAGTGCCGGCAGCACCTCCGCGAAACCGGGCAGCGCGATGAAGCGCACCTGGTAGCCGGCCTCGGCCGCGAAACGCGAGATCAGGTCGTATTCGAGGCCGGCATGGCGACCTTCGCCGTCCTGGTAGAAGGTGGTCGCGCTCTGGTGGGTGATGACGACCAGTTCGCCACCTTCCACCAGCGGGCCGACCCGTTCGACTGCAGGCTCGGATTGGCCGCAGCCGGCGAGCATTCCCAGCAGCAGGAGGGGGACGATGCGCCGACTCGCATGCAGCGCAGGGATCGCGACACGGGCGCGCGCGGCCTGCAGAGGCGGGCGCAGCAGCGACAGGACCCGACCCAGAAACCGCTGAGACAGTAACAGGAACAGGGACAGAGGCATCAGCGTTCCCTGATATCCGACGGGCCACGATTGTGCCACGCGCACCGCGTCGCGGTTGCGTGTAAAATCCGACCTCCCGGAGAGGTGGCAGAGTGGTCGAATGTACCTGACTCGAAATCAGGCGTAGGTGCAAGCCTACCGTGGGTTCGAATCCCACCCTCTCCGCCAGTTGTTTCGATACTTCAATCCAGGCGCCTTCGTGGCGCCTGTTTTGTTTTTGGTCAATGAC
>JBILGF010000057.1:0-10583 GCA_044351195.1 Burkholderiales bacterium | reverse complement strand
CTTGAAATGGCCGTTGAACTGCGGGCCGGCCGGCAGGTAGATCGCCGGAAGGTCCATGCTGATCGCACCCAGCAGCAGCCCGGGCGTGGTCTTGTCGCAGCCGCCCATCAGCACCGCGCCGTCGACCGGATGCGAGCGCAGCAGTTCCTCGCACTCCATCGCCAGCAGGTTGCGGTAGAGCATGGTGGTCGGCTTGACCATCACCTCGCCCAGCGACAGCGCCGGCATCTCGATCGGGAAGCCGCCCGCGGCGAGGATGCCCCGCTTCACGTTGTCGGCGCGCGCGCGCAGGTGCAGGTGGCAGGTGGAGATCTCGCTCCAGGTGTTGATGATGCCGATGATCGGCCGCCCCATCACCTCTTCACGGCGCACGCCCACCTGCTGCATGCGGCTGCGGTGCGAAAAGCCGCGCGTGTCGCCGGTGCCGAACCAGCGCCAGCTGCGCAGTTGCTCGCGCGTGCGGCGCATGCCGTTGCCTGATGCCGGATCCGCCATGATGTTGCTGCCCCCTGTTTCGTGCCGTACCCGCCGCGCTAGCGGCGAGTCGCCTTCGGCATGCCGTCGAGCGACGGGCTGGCCCCTACCTTCGACATGTCCGGGCGAGGCACGCTGAAGATGTCGCCCAGCGGTGCATACAGAGAGCCGGACAGGCGGCCGACCGGATCGAGCAGTTTCGGGTCGACACGGCCGTTCTTCCAGACCGACGGCGACACGTGCACATGCTCGATCTTCGCGATCACGATGTGGGTGCGACCGTCCTGGAAGATGTGCTTGACCTCGCATTCGAGGTGCGCCTTGGCCTCGCCGACGCGGTAGGGCTTGACCGTCTTCGACGGCACGGCGGTGAGGCCGGCCCATTCGAACTCGTCCTGCTCGCGCGGCCAGTCGCCCGATGTTGGCGACGAACTGCGGCACCTCGCGGATGTTCTTCACGCTGTCCTTCTCGCCGGTGGAGCCGAACGCGCAGTAGAACGGCTCCGAACCCATCAGGTTGAAGTACGAGTAGGGCGCGACGTTGCGCACCCCGGCGGCCGAGATGGTGGAGATCCAGCCGATCGGGCGCGGCACCACGAGCGCGGTCAGCAGCAGGTAGAAGTCGCGCGGGGACAGGGTGTCGGGGCCGAGTTCGAGTGCTTCGGTGAGCACGTCGGGAACGGCGGGCGCGTTGTTGGGGTTGCCGGGGGTAACGCTCATGCTGCGCTCGCTCCTCGTGAATTCGGATGCCGGCCGAAGCATACCGCAGCCGGCCCGGGCGGCGCGCCCGGCTGCCTCCCCTAGCAATCGGCCTCGCTGGCCATGCCCAGGTAGCGGCCGTCGAACGCGAAATACGCGGCGATCCGTCCGCCGCACACATAGTCGTCATGCCATATCGACAGCATGCTGCCGCCATCGTAGCCAGCCTGCTGTGGCTCCCACGGCTGGCCGCGATAGGTCACCGCAGTGAAACGCGCTGCGGCGAGCGCCGCCTGGCCGTCAGTGAATGCCGCCTGGTAGGTGCTGTAGGTCGAGTTACACCCGCCACCGTGGCACTGGGCCCAGTCGGCGATCTGCGACCGTACCGTCCAGACGCCCTCGTCGGAGCAGCGGATCTCGACCTGCAGTCGATTGCGGCCGTTGGGCGGCGCGACGAAAGACACGACCGTGTGCTCGCGCTGGCCGGACGTGGTGATCGGAGCAAGGAAGATCAGGTTGGCGACGCGGGCTGCGTCGAGCATCGGTTGCGCCGGGTCTTGCGGATCGAGGATCAGTGGCGTGAGCGCGGAGGCGGCGACCGGCCGCAGCCGACGCGTCCAGTCGTAGGCGATGGTCGGCGAGAGCGTGGTCGTGTCGGTCCGGTTCAGGCGCGCGAAACGTCCGTCCGGCGAGACGGCGTAGCGGTCGTTCGCTGCAGTGAGGGTGTAGCCGTACTGCCCGGCGTTGCGGAACGCCATGTCTGCGCTGCACCCGGCGTAGACGAGTTCGCGCTGGTCGACGCGCAGCGAAATGCGGGCGACCTGTTCGCTGCTGCCATCGCCTGCAGGCACGGCATCGTAGACCGGCGCGAGCCGAAGGCCGTAATCGACCAGCGCGCTGGCCGAGCCCTGCTCGTCGATCAGCGTGACGATGTCGGTGAACGCCTGGGGACAGTCGCTGCGGGTCCGACGGTCGACCAGGCAGCGCAGGCCGGCTTCAGGATCGACGGCCGAGCCGTCGAGTGCCTCTGGCGCATCGAAAGCGCCACCGGTATCGAGCGTGGCGACCGGGCCGATCGGCTGCAGCAGCAGGTCGAGGCGCTGCCAGCGCAGTATTCCACCATCGGGATAGGCCCAGCCCGGCGGCAGTCCGCGTGCAAGGCGCAGCGGGATGTACTGCACATGAAGAATGTGCGGCTGGGCATCGAACAGCCGGGGTTCTCCGAAGCTGGCCCGGCCCGCCCGGTCTACCGAGAGGGTCCAGGCCAGGCGGCGCGGCGTCGGGCTGCCGAGGATGACTACCTGCTGGTCAAACACGAAGGTTGCCTGGGACAGCCCGCGCGATTGCAGGGCTGCGCTCAGCGCCTGGGCGAGCGCCGGCGCCTGCGCGCCCAGGTGCGCCCGAGCCTGCGCCAGCAGTTGCGACTGCGAGAGCGTATCGCCGAAGTCGCGCACGGCGATCTGGGCAATCGCGGAAGCGTTGGGCAAGGTCTCGGCGACGCGGTTGGAGGTCAGTCCGGTCGGGCCGAAGGTGAGCGTGCCGATGCGCGCGGTGACTGCAGTCGTCGAAGGTCCGGCCGTCTGGCCGACGATCAGCATGCGCTGCGCAGACCGGGGTATCTGCGCGCAGGTCGGGCTGGAGAGCGCCGCCAGCAGCGTCGCCAGGGCGAACATCAGGACTGCCCGAGCCAGGCCGGCGCACGCTGTCGGCCCGGGGCAGCGTCGGGTCGGCGCGCGCGCCCCGCTGGCGGGCTGCACGTACGTGTCGGACATGGGCCGATTCTAGTGGCTGTGCGCCCGGTGGCGCGACAGGGAAAGGCCAGGTACCTGCGGTTACCCGTCTGGCGCCTGCGGTCCGCCGCCCGCCTTCAGTGCCCGCAACAGCAACACCGGCCGTCCACGCAGGATCGGCGAACCGTCGAGGGCGGCGGCTTCATCCGTGGCGAGCGAGGCGACCGTCAGCGGCGGCATGCCAGGGCCGGTACCGGTGGTGTCGATCAGGTAGCCCCCGTCGGTCTGGCGGACCCTGCGCAGCATCGCGGGCGCGGTGGAAGTCGCCTGCAGCAGATACAGCCCGTCGCCACGCCATTGCGGGTCGAGCCGGACTGCGACCTGGTCGCCCGCCTGGCAGGTCGGGGCCATCGTGTCGTCCGGGATGTCGATCAGCACCAGGGCGACACCCGGGGCAGCACCCGGGGCGGAATCCGTGACGGGCGCCGTGGCGCCGGAAAAGGCGGCAGGGTCGATCGCAAGACGCAGCGCGTCGGCGCGGTCGAAGGATGGCACGGGTGTCAGTTCGGCCAGTGCTGCGCGGCGCAGCGCCTGGGCATCGACCAGGCGCGAGATGTCCACCACCCTGCGCGGGCCGTCGGACAGCAGGTCGTCCGGCGCGAACCCGTAGCGCTGCGCGAGGTCGAGCAGTTTCTCCAGCGTGGGCCAGCCCGCACCGGTCAGCCACTTGCGTGCGGCCGCCGGCGTCACCGCGCATACGCGCGCGAGTTCGACTGCGCGTGCCGCCGCTTCGCGCGGGACGTCGGTGCGCTGGTCGAGCAGGCTGTTCAGGTTGCGCGTGAACAGTTGCCGGAAGCGTTCGTTGCTTGGACGGCCGACGCGCTGGCCGGGTGCCGAGCGCGTACTGCCGACTGCCGCGGGATTGGCGGAGACGCTCGACTTGCCGGGATTTCGGGAGGCCATGCATCGATGATACCGAAAGTAAAGAAGGGCATCACAAGGTTGATCGTGCGTATTCGAGCAGCTTGTCTGGATGTGAGGGTAGTCCGTCATCGAATATAAAACGCTTTTCAATCAATATGATAATGCAAGTCTGCCCGCCGATATCCGATTTCCGGGGCGGCTATACGCAAAGTAAACAGAAAATACTAAAAGTATTGACAGGCGATCGGGTGACCGCTAGATTGACAGCGCGTCCCGATCTGGCGATCGGTCCGCGACAGCCGTCATCCCGTTGCCCAACCGTTCCGTTCGAGGAGTCCTCCATGTCTGTCCAGGCGCCAGGTTCATCGGGTCCCCGCCCCCCGCACGCTGCATCGCTGCTGGCCACGCAGGCCCCTGCAGCATCGTCCGACCGCGAGGCGCAAGGGCAGGGCCGACCGCCGCCGAGGGCGGCGCGCAGCCGGTCACCCGGAGCGGTACCGGCTCCGGTTGCCGAGGTGGTCCGCAGCCAGCCCGCCACCGGGCTGCGGGTCGAAGAGGCAGCGGCAGTGAACGGCGATACGGCAACGGCGTCTCGCATCGAAGCCGATATCGCGCAGTTGAACCTGTCCTTCCTGCATGTCGCGCGTGAGCTCTCCCGGTCTTCCCGCGAGCTTGCGGTGACGCGGCTGGGCCTGGACGCGAACGCCTGCGCCGCCCTCGATCGCCTGTCCATTGCAGACCTGCAGGCGCTGGCGCATTCCCATGCCCTGATCTTCGGGCTCAGGGTCGACCCGTCGGACCTGCCGCTGCAGGCGAAGCTGGCACGCACCAACCGGATTGCCTCCGGTGCGCGGCTGCTGCTGGCCATGGATGCCCGATGAAGCTGCGCCTGCGTTGCATCGACGGGCCGGTGAGCGGTTTCGGCGCGCGCCTGCAGGCCGCTGAACGGCTGATCCGGCTGGGCGCACGCGCTGCGGTGGTCAACGACGCACTGGCCCTCACGGGTCCCTCGAGGTCCCTGGTGCAGCGCATGTATGTCGGCATCCGCGGGCCCGGACGTCCGCGCGGCCCCCTTCCGTTCGACCATGTCGAGCTGCTGGGTACCGCCGCTGCCCGGCGGGATGCATCCGTGTTCCTCGATGCATGGCAGCGCCTGCGCGCTGCAGGGACGGCAGAGGGCGCCGCCCTTGCCGGCGCATGGGAGTGCTTCGAGGCGGCAGGCCGCGAGGCGGTGCGTGGCGTGCGGCCGTTCGGCATCGACCAGGGCTGGATTCTCGCGCGCTCGCTGGATCAGGGCGCGCTCCTGCGACTGACCTGTGACCGCTGTGGATGCAGCTACTTCGATGCCTGCCTGCGGCCCCGGCGTCCGGGACGGCCGCTCGCGCCGGCGCCCGCTGCAGTCGTCTTGCGGCCGGCGCATCTGCGCTGTCCGCATTGCGCAACCGTGCGCCTCGCCTGCCGCACCGTCGATCCTGCGCCGGCACGGCGAGCAGGCGCGGTGCCCGCGGTGCGCGTGCCGCGCAGCCCCGGGCCTGCGGCTGGCGCCGGCCGCCCTGCGGCGGTCGCCGAGGCACCGTCCCACCCGCTGACCGACCTGGCCCGGCGCTATGCCTGGGCCGAGGCGCTGTTCCGGGAGGGCGCGCGGCCGCCGATCGTCACCCATGTCACGGGACTGGTGATGACCGGCACGCTGCACCAGCTGTTCGTGGAAGTGGTCGGCCATGGCCCGCGCCAGGGGGCGCTGCCGCAACTGGGTGAGCACATCATCGCCACCTGGGCGCGCAAGCTGCAGGCGAGCGTGGTCGCGGTGACGGCAGGCCGCCTGGCCCGTGCCGGCTGTGCACCGGCACCCCTCCTGCTCGAGACCTGGAGGGCCTATCGTTCGTTGTTCGGCGCCTCTGCGCGGTTCGACATCAATGCGGTGGCGCTCGTGTTGCGTGCCCGCAACCATCCGGACTTCACCCTGGTCGCCTGCCGCAGCTGCCGGTGCACCTATCTCGAACTGCGTCTGGATGTCACCGGGTCTCGCTGTCCGGTATGCCGGCAACTACGGCAGGCCAATGCCGAGGCCGCATGGACCTGACCTCGGACACGCAGCACCCGCACCGGCGCGAGCTTCCCGCGATCGACCTCGGTGCGCTGGTGCAGCGACATGCGGCCGGCTTCGGGCGGGTACGCGCCTGCGGCGACTGGAGCGACCCGTGTTTCCGGCGCGTGGTCGGGCCACTCCTGCTCGCGTTCGCCCGGCATGCACACCTGCTGCCGAGCGCCGTCGATGCGCTGCCGGGCTCTCTGCTCGACGCCGGCCTGGAAGCCTGCTCGGATGCGCTCCTGCGATCCGCGACGGCTTGCCCTGGCGCATCCGTGCAGACGATGCCGGCAGGCGCCACCGCCGCGACCGTGGATCGCCGCGGCGATTGCAGCGCCAGGCAGGAGGCGATCGTGCTGGACGCGCTGTCGCCATGGGCAGTGGCCGCCGTTTCGAGATGGCAGGTCCTGGACCGGAACGGCGATGCGCTCCCGCTGGCGGCGCAGCCGCTGTCCGATCAACTGCAGTCGGCAGCGCTCCTTCGCAGGCAGCCCGCGGCGAGCATGCCGCATTACCGGATCAATCCGGTCGCCGCAGGTCCGACGGCCCCGGACACGCGTCCCGGCACGCGCGCGCTGGGGATGGTGCTGCTCATGCGTGCGCTGCCGGCACCGGCGCTGCTGGCCGCCTGTGCAGCATCGCCGCCGCTGCTGGACGCCGCCCTGGCACTCGCGCTGCCGGGCACCGACGGCACGGGCCTGGCCTGGCAACCCGATGCGCTGCCGGCATCGCTGTCAGTGTCGCAACCCGGGTGCGACGCCGTGCCAGTACCGATGGCAATCGCGCAGCAGCAACCCTTGCAGGACGCGATCCGGGCACTGATCGCCTGCGGCCAGTGGACGGTCAACGCAAGACGCTCCCGGCTCTGGCATCTCGACGGCCGCCTCTACCTCGTCTGGAAGACCGCAGCTGGCGAGCTGGCGCAGCAGCTTTCGGTCGACCGCGCGTCGCTGTTGCCATCGCTGGTGCGGCACGGCATCGTCGTCGCGTGTCCGGCACCGGCGCCCGGCATGCAACAGCAGACGGCCGGCGCCTTGCTGTCGATCCATACACCGTACACCGAGGCCCTGCCCGTGGTGGAGTTGGCCGACGCGCGTGGCTGGCTCCGGTGTGCACGGGTGAGCTCGCCGGACGATGCCGGGGCTGAGCACGCAAAGCCGCGCCGTGTTCCGCAGGCCGTGCCGCGAAACGACGCCGCGCAAGGCGACGCATGATTCAGCCTGGGGTGCTGCGCGGCGGCGAACTGGTCGGCCTCGCGGGCTGGCTGTCTGCCGCTGCTGCGATGTCCGGTGTACCTGCACTGCTGCACACCACGCCGGCACCGCCCGGCCCGTTCATTGCTGCTGCGCTGGCGCTGGCCGCCCTGAACGCACTGTCGATCGCGCGAAGATGGCATGTCTTTCGCGGCCTGCAGACCTGCGCGCCATGGACAGTTCCGGTCGAGCGCGTGGTGGCCCAGGCGCAGCGGGCGCCGCATGCACAGTGGCTCGGCCGCGGCTTCGACTGGACGCCGATGCATGCCCAGCGGATGCAGCACCTGCTGCGCGCGGGGGCACCCTTGACGGCGGCCCGGGTACGGCTGATCGACGGGGTCGAGCCGCGGCCGCGGCCGCTGTTCATGGACACGCATGCGCTCGCCTCGCATGCGCTGGTGTTCGGCCAGACCGGAACCGGCAAGACGCGGCTGGCGGAACTGCTCGTGACCAGCTTCCTCGCGCGCCATCGCGATGCCGTGGTGCTGATCATCGATCCCAAGGGCGACCGCGATCTGCAGTCGCTCCTGGCGCGGGCCTGCCGCGCGACCGGCCGGCCCGATGCGCTGATCGCGTTGCACCCGGCTTTCCCGGCGCGCTCCGTGCGTTTCGATCCCTTGCGCAACTTCGCTCGTGCCAGCTCGATCGCGACGCGCATCACCACCTTGCTGCCATCGTCCGGACAGGGCGATGCATTCACGCAGTTCGCGTGGCTGGCGATCAACCGCGTGGTGGAGGCGATGGTCTACGCGGGTGTTCGCCCCAGCCTGGTCTCGATACGCCGATGTCTCGAGGACGATTCGCATCCGCTGCTCGCGCAGGTGCTCGATGCGTGGGAGGCCAGGCATCTATCTGCACCGCACGGCAGGGCGCAGCCGCCGGAGGCCGCCCACGCAGACCGGACGCGGCGTGCCGGCCGGGCGCGGGACGGTCGTGCGCGCCACGCGGTGGCGCTGGAACCGCGGCTGGCAGCGGCCGTCGCCCGTTACCGCGAGCGCTCATCGACCTCGCCGGGTGTTCGTGAACCGGTTGTCGATGGCCTGTTGTCGCTGGTGATGCATGACCCGGTGCACTTCTCGAAGATGGTCCAGAACGTCCTGCCGCTGCTGGCCTCGCTGACCGGGGGAGCCCTCGGCCCACTGCTGTCTCCGGACACGGCCGACGCTTCGGACCGGCGCCCGGTGTTCGACGCACGCAAGGTGATCGACCAGCGCCGCTGTTTCTACCTCGGGCTGGATGCGCTGTCCGACCCGGTGGTCGCCGCCGCGATCGGCGCAATCGTGCTGGCCGACCTCGCGCAGGTCGCCGGTGAGCTGTTCAACGAAGACCTCGACCCCGCAGGCGCCCGGCACCGCCGTGGCTCGCGCGATGATCATGCACGGCGGCGGGTGCCGGTACTGGTGTTCGTCGACGAGGCGGCCGAGGTCGTCAATGCACCGCTGGTACAGTTGCTGAACAAGTCGCGCGGGGCCGGCTTCTCGATCTGCCTCGCAGCGCAGACCGTGCACGACTTCGAAGCGAAGCTGGGCAGTGCCGCCGCGCGCATGCTGCTTGGCAATCCGGGCAACCTGATTGCCCTCCGGACGGCAGACCTCGAGACGCAGCGCTTCTGCGCGGGAAGCCTCGCGCCGGTGTCCGTGGAGTCGATCGTGCAGAGCCGGTCAAGCGGCGTGCGTCCGGCCTTCGATGACGGCGACTCCGACGCCTCGATCGGAGTGCGACGCGACTTTCGAGAAGCGCCTCTGTTCGCGCCTGAATGGCTGGGCCTGCTGCCCGATCTGCATTTCGTTGCGCGGCTTGCTGGCGGTCGCACGGTCAAGGGCGAACTGCCCAGGGTGCATGAACCGGTTCCCGGGCCCGGGAAAGACGGCCGCAGCGCGGATGTCGACCCCGACGCCGATTCCCGGGTCGCCGGGAATGCCCAGCCTCGCCGCGGGCAGCGACCACGGTTCGCACGATGAGCCCGCTGCGGCATTCGGCGGCCTGGATCGCCGTGGTCGCCGGTACTGCCGCAGCGACCGCCGGCCTGGTCCAGCCAACTGATCTGGCGCTGCTGGAGCAGCGCTGGCTGACCCGCCTCGTGGACGACTTCGGTGCCCTCCGGGCTGCGCGCATCGACGCCGCGGCGCATGGCGGGCCCGGCAGCGCGCTGCCGGCACTGCTTGCCCTGCGTGCGGCTACGCTGGGTGCATGGTTGTGGCTGCTGGGTCCGCTGTGGCTGGCCGCGGTACTGCAGGGGTGGGCGATCGCGGACACGCGCCGTGCCGCGTTCGCGGCCGCCAGTCCGATCCTGCGCCGGATGGCGTGCCACGGCACGATCGGACTGGCTGGCGCGGTGCTGTTCGCGTTGTCGTTGCCGCTCGACCTGCCGTTGACGGTGGTCCCTGCCGGGGGTGCGCTGGTTGCCGTGCTGCTTGCAGTGCAGTTCGCGCATCGCCCGACATGGCGAGGCTGAGGAAGAGGCGGCTGCGACCGGCGGCAAGGCTCGGCCGCCGCCCATCCAAGACGGCTGATCAATCGGTGATCGAGGGGTTTCGGCGGGTTGCACGCGGTTTCGCCGGGCGCAACCACCGAAGCGCAAGCGGACACTGTGCGTCCACGTCGAACGCGACGAGACACCAGGCACCGGAGCCCGCAATGGACAGGCCGACCACCCGCAACGCCACCGATCTGCTGCGCGGTGCGCTCGCCGCGCTGGCCCCGCTGTTCGACGATCCGGCGGTCACCGAGATCATGCTCAACGCGCCGGGCGAGCTCTGGGTGCAGCGCGACGGGGTGATGGAGCGGCTACCCTGCATGGTCACCGATGCGCAGGTGCAGGCGGCGGTGACGGTCCTTGCCCGGCTGTCACGCAGGGATGCCACTGCAGGCACCCGCGATGGAATGATCGATGCACGGTTCGACGGCATGCGCATCGCCGCCTGCCTCGCGCCCACTGCCGTGCGTGGACACGCACTGTGCATCCGCAAGCACCTGCGCTGCCGTCTGACGCTGGCCGATCTCGTGCGCACCGGCGGCCTGACCGCGGGTGCCGCACGGCTGCTGCGCAGTGCGGTGCTCGGTCGCTGCAACCTGATCATCGGCGGGGCGACCGACACCGGAAAGACCACCTTCATGAACGCACTGCTGGCCGAGATTCCTGCGCACGAGCGGCTGGTGACGATCGAGGACACCCCTGAGCTCGATGTCGCCGCGCCCAACCGGGTCGCGTTCGAAACCTCGGATACCGAGGGCATCACGGCGCGCGAACTCGTCCGGCTTGCGCTGCGCATGCGGCCCGACCGGATCCTGGTCGGCGAGGTGCGTGGCGCCGAGGCATTCGACCTGATGCAGGTCGCCAACACCGGGCATCGAGGTTCGCTGGCCACGCTGCATGCCAACGATGCGATCGGCGCACTCAGCCGGCTCGAGACC
>JBILGF010000417.1:0-3181 GCA_044351195.1 Burkholderiales bacterium | reverse complement strand
GCGCGCGCGCCCCTGCCGAACGTCCTGCCCGACGGCGTCACGATCGACCCGATCAATGCGTTCAAGGATAACTACATTTGGTGCATCCGCGCGGGCACCCGCGCGGTCGTGGTCGATCCCGGAGAATCGGCTCCGGTGCTCGCGGCGCTGCAGGCCGGCGGGCTGACCCTCGCCGGCATCCTGCTGACCCACCATCATGCCGACCACATCGGCGGCGTGGCCGACCTGGTGCGCGCCCTCGGCCCGCTTCCGGTATGGGGCCCGGCCGACCCGCGCATCGGCGAGGCGACCGCGCGGGTCGGTGATGGCGACCGCGTGGAACTCCGGGGGCTGGGTGCCGATCACCTGGCGTTCGACGTGATCGCAGTTCCGGGACACACCTCGAGCCACATCGCGTTCCACGGCCACGGTGTGCTGTTCTCGGGCGACACCCTGTTTTCAGTCGGCTGCGGCCGCATGTTCGAGGGCACACCGGCGCAAATGCAGGGGTCGCTGGAGCGGCTGGCGGCACTCCCGGGCGACACCCGCGTTTACTGCGGCCACGAGTACACCGCTGCCAACATCGCGTTCGCACGGGCAGTCGAGCCGGTCAATGCTGCCCTCGACGCCCTGGCAGACCAGGTAGCGAGCCTGCGTGCCGCCGGGCGGCCGTCCCTGCCCTCCCGGCTGGCGATCGAACGCGCGACCAATCCGTTCCTGCGCTGTTCCGAGCCGGTGGTGGCAGGCAGCGCCAGCGCACATGCCGGGCGTGTGCTGGCCGATGCGGTCGAGGTATTCGCCGAACTGCGGGCCTGGAAGAACACCTTCTGACAGGCAGGTGACCCGCACCCCAGCGCTTGCCAATACGCCATCAAAATCAGATAGATAGGCATTCAACAACGCCAGCTTTCCCTTGACGTGACATCGACCGGAGACTAAGCTCGCCGCTTCCTGTTCAACTCCGGTCGTGTGCGATAGTGCATGCTCAAGCGCAGATCCCAGACGTAGCGATGGCCTGACATCGCTGCCCCGGTGGCTGCGCGTGGTCGCACCGCCGGATGGTACTGACCCATGGCTGCAGAAGACGTCCTGAGCGCACGGCACCCGCGCACTCACCTGCAACGGCTGCGCAGACCCGGATTGCGCGCGATCCTGGCAGCACTGGCGTTCGCGCTCTCCCCCGCGTGCGCGGCCGACGAGCCGGCGGATCCGATGTCGGGGCGGGTCGAACTGATTCAGCCGGCCTTCAGCGGCGACGCACCCGATCTTTCCACGCTCGGCAGCGACAGCGGCGGGGTCGTCACCGGCGGCGAGGCCGGCGTCCCGCAAGGCGTCGACCCGATGCCCGATGGCGGGGCTGCCGGGCTTTCCAGGGCGCAGGTCATCGAGATGAGCCTGGTTCCGGCTGCAGACCTGACGCAACCGCCGGCGAGCCTCTGGACACGGCTGCGGCTCGGATTCGGCATGCCCGACCTGGTGCACCCGGCCGTGCGCCAGGAAGAAGATTTCTACGCGAATCGGCCGGAACACCTGCGGCGGGTCGTCGAGCGCAGCCGGCGCTACCTGTTCCACATCGTCGAAGTGGTCGAGCAGCGAGGCATGCCATCCGAGCTGGCACTGCTGCCGATCATCGAGAGTGCGTTCAACCCGGGTGCCGTATCTTCCGCGCGCGCCGCCGGCATGTGGCAGTTCATCCCGTCCACAGGCCTCAATTTCGGCCTGCGCCAGAACGTATGGCTCGACGGGCGGCGCGACATCCTGCTGTCCACCGAAGCTGCGCTCGACTACCTGCAGAAACTGTACGACATGTTCGGCAGCTGGGACCTCGCACTGGCTGCCTACAACTGCGGGGAAGGCTGCGTGCAGCGCGCGATCGCACGCAATGCACTGCGCGGCGAGCGGGTCGACTTCTCGAGCCTGCAGTTGCCCGCCGAGACCCGCGCCTATGTACCCAAGCTGCAGGCGGTGAAGAACATCGTCGCCAATCCGCAGCAGTTCAACATGACGCTGGCCGAGGTGCCGAACGAGCCCTACTTCGGCACGGTGCAGATCGAGCAGCACATGGAAGTGAAAGTCGCCGCCAGGCTCGCCGGCATGTCGGTGGAAGATTTCGTCGCGCTCAACCCGGCGCACAACCGGTCGGTGATCAACGCGAACAAGCTGCCCACGCTGCTGCTGCCCCTCGACCGGCTGAACCAGTTCGCCGCCGGCCTGGCCGACCTGGGCGACCGTGCGCTGGCGCCGATCCGCATCTACACCCCGCGCGCCGGCGAACCGCTCGAGCAGATCGCCCGGCGCCACGGCGTGTCGCTGGCCACGCTGCGCCGCGCGAACCAGATCCCGCCCAGAGCGATCGTTGCCGGCGGCGATGTCGACCTGCTGATTCCGACCGGTGCCGAGGCACGGTTGCTCGAGACTGCCGCGCGCGCGACACCGCGTGCGGACGCGCGCGTGCGCGTGCGCGCGAGCGGGTCGGGTGCCGCCGGCAACCGGCAGGCACAGCGCCCGGTCGCGACCCCGCAGCGCCAGCGGACTGCTGCCGCGCGCACGGGTGCCACGCCGAACCGTGCGGCTGCCGCCGCACCGCGCAAGGCGAAGCCACCAACCCCACCATCGCGGCCCACGGTGATCGCCAGGGACCAGGGCGCGCCGCGCTGAACTGACACGACCCGTGCGTCAACCCGCGACCCGCGGCCGGGTCACGCGGTCACGGGGTTACCGGGTTACCGGGTTACCGGGTTACCGGGTTACCGGGTTACCGGGTTACCGTGTCGTCGGGTCATCGCTCAACCCGCCGCACCGGCCGGATGCAGATGGCAGGCCACGACCTGCCCATCCGGCAGCGCAACCGGATCCGGATAGCGCTGCGCGCAGAGCGCCATCGCCTGCGGGCAACGCAGCCGGAAATGGCAGCCGGCGGGCGGATCGACCGGCGACGGCGGGTCGCCGGTGGCCTTCATGGCGACCGCCCGGACGCCGCGGTCGATGCGCGGCACCGCCGCGATCAGTGCGCGGGTGTACGGATGCGCGGGCCGGGCGAGCACGACGGGTACCGGGCCGCGCTCTACGATGCGCCCCAGGTACATCACCGCGATGTCGTCTGCGATCACCTCGACCACGCCCAGGTTGTGCGTAATGAACAGGTAGGACAGCATCATCTGCTGCTGCAGCGCGCGCAGCAGGTTCAGGATCTGCGCCTGTA
>JBILGF010000322.1:0-4209 GCA_044351195.1 Burkholderiales bacterium | reverse complement strand
CCCGGCTCCCGCGGGGGCTGCCTACGGGCCGCCGCCACCGGTCAAGCCGGGCTACTACGGCCCACCGGCCGGCTACGATCCGCGCTTTCCGCCGCCGCCGCCGCCGAAATGAACGGCAGCGCAGCACCGCGATCCCTCGCGCGCGGGCTCGCAGCGGCCGCGCTCAGGCCAGCCCGCTAGTCGGCAACAGGCTTCGCGCCGCGGCGCAACGCGTCCATCAGCGGTGCCATCGACGGCCACTGCTCGCACTGGTCGACCGCCTGTTCGACGGCAGTCACGCCGGCATCGGTGAGCAGCAGCCCGGCCAGCTCGCGGAACTTCTCGCGTACCGGGGCCTCGTCGAGCACTTGCCCTGCCCGCCGGTCGTCCAGCACCGACCGCACCTCACGCCGGCCGTCCTTGAGCACCAGCGTCACCCGCGCCGGCTTGAACGCCGGCAACCGCGCCGTCATCGCGGGGTCTTCGACCACGTCGACCCGTTGACGCAGCGCCGAGATCACCGGGTCTCGCACCGCCGCGTCGGTGAACGATGCGTAGCCCAGGTGCCCGTTTGCCACCAGCGCGGCCGCGGCATGGGGCAGCGAGTAGCGCGCGCCGAAATGTCCCGGCGGCGCCTTCACGCCCAGCCCGGCGGCGAAATCATAGGTCTCGACCTCGATGCGCTCGATGTCCTGCGGCGCAGGCCGGAGCACGGCCAGCGCCTCGGCGAGCGCATCCAGCGCCGGATAGATCGGGTTGCAGCAGGCCCGCAGGCGGAACAGCACCTGCGCGATCTCCCAGCGTGACCCGAGCCCGTCGAACACCGGCGTGTCGGTGAAGCCGATCGAGAGCAGGTCGACCATCGTCTGCTCGATCGCATCGCGCTGCGCGGTGAAGCCGGCCAGCACCATCTCGGGCGCGGTCACGGCCGCCATCGCCGACATGCCGCCTGCGGCATTGATCGTGGTCGCGCCAGCCACTACATTGCCGTAGCCAGCCGTCACCATCAGGTTGCCGCCGATGCGGATCGCGGTGCCGGTTCCGGCGGCGTCCAGTCCGCGCAGGCGTGCCCCGGCGGCAATCGCGCCGAGCATCCCGGCCTGGCCGAGCGGATGCGCCAGCGGGCGGCGGGTCGTGGCCGCGCCGATACGGATCGCCACGTCGTAGCCAGTCACCAGTGCCACGAGCAGTTCTCCTCCGCTGCTGCCCGTGCGCTCGGCCACCGCCAGGGCGCCCGGCACGATCTGGATCGCCGCCTGGCAGGACACCTTCGCATGCGTCTCGGTCATCTCGATCGCGCGCCCGGCCACCCCGTTAAGGAAGGCGGCGCGGCCCGCATCGTTCGGGGCCCAGCCGCGCGCAAGCACGGTTGCACCGGTACCGGAACCGAAGGAAAGCCCCCTGCGCAGGCCAACGACCTCGGGCTGTTCCGAACCGCCGAGGATCACGCCGATCGTATCCAGCAGTACCAGCCGCGCCATCCGCTGCACGTCGGCGGGTATCGCTTCCAGGCGGGTGGCCGCCACCATGTCGGCCAGTGCATCGATTGCCCTGCTCATCGTCGATTCCTCGTCGGTTCGTTGATCGTTTGCGCGGCGCATCACGCAGCAGCGTCAGGTTCGCGCGTGCACCAGCCGCATCGGGCGTGACCGGTTCAGTCGAAGCCGTAGAGCCGCCGCGGGTTGTCGACCAGGATCCGGCGACGCGTCGCGTCGTCCGGTGCCCAGTCGCCCAGCATGTCGGCGAGGTCCCCGTCATCGGGCATCTTCTCGCGGGCACTCGGATGCGGCCAGTCCGACCCCCATACGACGCGGTCGGGCGCGGTCTCGATCATGCCGCGAGCAAAGGGCACCAGGTCGGGATAATGCGGCAGCGCATCGGAGACGAAGTACGGCCCCATCAGCTTGGCCCAGACGTTGTCGCGCGCGAGCAGGCGCAGCAGCGCCCGGTACGCCCCCGATTGCAGCCCTTCCGCCGTCGATATGCGCGCGAAGTGATCGATCACGATGTCGATGTCGAGCGCCTCGAGCACCTGCTCGATCTGCGGCATCGTGCGCAGGTCGAGATAGAACTGCAGGTGCCAGCCGAGCGGCCTGATGCGCTCGGCCAGACGAGGCGCATCCGCGATGCTCAGCCCGGGGGTGCCGGAGGCGGTGTTGATGCGGACGCCGCGGAACCCCTGGGCATGCATCTTCTCCAGCGCGCGATCGTCGATGTCGGCCGGCACTACCGCGACCGCGCGCAGGTCGAACACCTTCGACTCGAGCGCCTCGGCGATCAGCGTGTTGTCGGTGCCGTACACGCTCGGCTGTACCAGCACACCGCGCGCACAGCCCAGGGTACGCAGCATCCGCAGGTAGGCCGGCAGCGGCGTCTCGTGCGGCACGAAGTGCGTCTTCGGCAGCAACGGGTAGCGGGACTGCGGCCCGAACACATGGGCATGGCAGTCGCACGCGCCAGGCGGGAACGGCCGCGCGGGCGGATGGGTATCGGCTGCCGGAGGCGGGATATCGGGCGGGCGTGTCGGGATGTCGGTCATCGCCTGGGGCGGCACGCAGCGCCGGGACGCCGCGCGATCGCAAGGGTTAATCTTGCAGTCGACGATATCACTACGGGAAGATTTGCCCCATGAAGGTCGACGGACAATGCCATTGCGGCCGCATCCGCTACCAGGCCGAGGCCGACCCGGCGCAGGTGACCATCTGCCATTGCACCGACTGCCAGGTGCTGACCGGCTCGCCCTACCGGGTTTCGGTCGTGGTTCCGGCCGCCACCTTCAGGCTGCTGGCCGGCGAGCCAACCTGCTACGTGAAGATCGCCGAGAGCGGAAACCGGCGTGCGCATGCGTTCTGCCCTGCGTGCGGCACGCCGGTGTTTGCCCGCCCTGATACGCCGGATCCGCAGACCTATACGCTGCGCATCGGCGGTCTGGCACAGCGTGCGAGCCTGCCACCGCAGCGGCAGATCTGGTGCCGCTCATCGCTCGACTGGTCGCGGCACATCGGTGCATTGCCGGACTCGGAGCGCCAATGATCGCAGCACGCCATTTCCCCCGGGTGCCGGTTTTCGGTAGATTCGAGCCCTCCTTCACTGACTGTCCCCCTGCCATGCCCGAGCGCATCCTCGTCATCAACCCGAACAGCACCCGGTCGGTCACCGATCAGATGAGTGCCGCGGTCGACGCGATGCGTCTGCCCGGTGGTCCCCAGATCGTCTGCGAGACGCTGCACGAAGGCCCGCCTGGCGTCGAGACCCAGGCCCAGGTCGACGCGAGCACCGGGCTGCTGCTCGACTGGCTGGGCCGCAATCCCGAGATGGCAGCCAGCGACGCGATCATCATCGGCTGCTTCTCCGACCCCGGGCTGCACGCGCTGCGCGAGGTGTACCGGCAACCGGTGCTCGGCATCGGCGAGTCGGGGTTCAACACGGCTTCGGCGGTCGCCGAACGATTCGCATCGATCGCGATCGTGGCAGGGTCACTCGCCCGGCATCGCAGGAAGATCCGAGCGCTGGGTTTCGAGCATCGCTACTGCGGCGGGCTCGCCGTCGACATGGGCATTGCAGCGCTGGCCGATGTGCAGCATGCCCGGGAACGGCTGCTGGCGGCAGGCACACGCCTGCGCGACGATCACGGCGCGCAGGCGATCGTGCTGGGTTGCGCCGGCTTTTCCACGCACCGGGAAGCGCTCGAACAGAGCCTCGGCGTGGCCGTGATCGAACCCACCCAGTCGGCAGTATCGCTGGCCATCGGACAGGTACTCGCGCGCCGGTCATCGCTGCCGACGGCGCAGCGCGCGGCGGCCTGAGGCTGCAGGCGGAGGTGCCTCGCAGCCTGCCGCCGCAGCCCGCTCAGCCCTTGAGCACCTGCAGCACGTCCTCGGTCTTCGTCACCCAGCCCATCTTCGACTCGAAGTTGTAGAAGGTCGCGTCGCGCACGAAGTCCGGGCCGGTGTGGTCCATCGCATCCGAGATCAGGATCGGCCAGAACTCGCGGAAGTACGCCTCGCGCGCCGTACTCTCTACGCACACGTTGGTCGCCACGCCGGTGAAGAACAGATGCCGGATATCCATGCCTCGCAACTGGTTCTCGAGGGTGGTGCCGGCAAACCCGCTGTAGCGGGCCTTGGGCACCACCAGGTCGCCGGGTTGCGGCGCGATGTCGTCGATGATCTGCCAGCCCCAGGTTCCCTCGACGATCAGCTTGTCCCGATGCTCGGGACGTTCCTTGAT
>JBILGF010000195.1:0-6388 GCA_044351195.1 Burkholderiales bacterium | reverse complement strand
GTATGTTCGGCGACTGCGGCCCGCCGGCATCGCTGAGGTCCGGGCGGTAGCCGAACTGCAGGTAGACCACTGGCACGCCCGCCTTGCGCGCGGCAGGCAGCAATCGCTTGTTGGCCTCGATTACCGGTCCGACCCTCGACTCGTCGATGCCTGTTCCCAGGTCGAGCATGCCGCCTTTCTTGGTATATGCGTTCTGCATGTCGACCACGATGATCGCGCTGCGCGCGATGTCGATCTCGACCGCCTGCGGCCTCGCATTGAGGCTCACCATGGTTTCGCCGCTGCCGGCCCTGCTCGTTGCCATTTCGGATCTCCGTGCGGATGCAAGTGCATCTGTCAGTGGTTGATGACCTTGCGGTACTCGGGCGAAGGCGTGTGCTGGGCGGGCCAGTTGGCGCCGTCCTCGAAGCGCGCGAACACCGATGCGTGCCGCGCGAAGGCGCCCTCGAGCAGCGACACCGAGACGATCTCGGTGATGCCGGCGTCGTCGTAGCCAGCATCACGCAGGGCCTGGAACTCCGCGTCGGTGATGCCTTCGTTCAGCGTGAGCTTGCGTGCCACCCGATACACCGCCTTCTCGCCTTCGGGCAGGTCCGAATGCTCGAAGTCGTGGAGCTTCTCGACCTCTTCGGCACTTAACTGCATGCGGTCGATCAGGTCCGACTTGTGGAAGTTGATGCAGCGCGGGCAGTCGGTGGCCACCGCGCACACCATCGCGATCTTGTTCATCAGGTCGCGCGATACATGGCCGTCGAGCACCTCGAGCTGCTTCTGCAGTTCCCACCACGCCTTGAGCAGGGAGGGTACGTTGGCGAAGAAGCCGAACAGCGGGCCGAGCCAGCGCGGATCCTTCACCTTGCAGATCTCCTGGTAGATCTGCTGGATTTCCATCGGACCCTCGCCGGGCTTTACCAGCCTGACCAGTTCAATCGGCTTGTCGCTCATCGTTCCTCTCCCGTTGCGTCCACGCCCTCTGGCGCAGCCCTGGCTCTGCATGTTTCATCGCCACCCGTGCAGCCGCGACCCGCCGGCCACGTCCGGGTGCTCACTGCGGCTTGATGCCCGCTGCCTTCAGCAGCACCGCGTAGGTCTCGATCTCCTCGCGCACGAACTTCGCGAACTGCGCGGGCGTCATCTCCATCGGTTCGTTGCCCAGGGCCGCGAGCCGTTCGCGCAGGTCGACACTGGCGCGGCGCAGATCGGCGGCAATGCGCTCGACGATCGGCGCCGGGGTTCCCGCCGGCGCCCACATGCCGAACCACAGCGCGGACTGGAACCCGGGCAGCGCGGCCTCGGCGATCGAGGGCACGTCGGGCAACAGGCTGGAGCGCTTGATCGTGCTGGCGCCCAGCGCACGTACCTTGCCGCTGCGGATGTGCTCGATACCGGCGGAAATCGGCGAGAAGAAGCCATCGACCCGTCCGCCCATCACGTCGACCAGTGCTTCGCTGGAGCCCTTGTAGGGCACGTGGTTGACCTCGACCTTGCCGTCGTACTTGAACTTTTCCAGGTTGAGGTGGGTGCCGCTGCCCACGCCCGCCGAGGCGATCGTGATCTGGCCGGGCCGCGCGCGCGCCGACTTGATCAGGTCGGCGACGCTCCGGTAGGGCGAGGTGGCATTTACCACCAGTACGTTGGGCTGCTGCGCAAGCGGCCCGATCTCGACGAAGCTCTTCACCGGGTCATAGGGCAACTTCGAGTAGATGGACGGATTGACTGCATGGCCGGATGAGTGAAGCAGCACGCTGTACCCGTCAGGCGCGGCCCGCGCAGCGATGCCCGCGGCGATCGATCCGCCAGCGCCCGCGCGGTTGTCGGCCACCGCCGGCTGGCCCCAGATCTCGGAGAGCCGCGTCGCGTACAGGCGCCCGACGATGTCCACCGCACTCCCGGGCGGGAAGGCGATGATCACCCGTACCGGCCGAGACGGCCACGACTGCGCCCAGACCAGACCTGAACCCCATGCGAACACCAGCATCAACAACAGGCTTGCACGTTTCATTGCTTCCCCCTCATGGACACAGCATTGCGTTGGTTACGCCGGCCGGCAGGATTCAGGCCGGGCGGAAGCCGCCTTCCGCCGGCAGCGGCGGACTGTAGATCACCACCACCTTCGCCGGGCCGTCGACTGCGCGCGCCCCGTGCACGCACCTCGGCGGAATCCGGATCACGCTGCCCGGGCCGCAGCGCTGCGGCGCCTGCCCGGGCTCGGAATGCTCGAGAAACCCCTCGAGCACCATCACGATCTGCCAGGCAGTGTCGTGCGAATGCGGATGGGCGGCACCGCCGACCGCCACCTCGCCGAGCACCATTTCAAGGCCGGTGCCGAGCGAGGCTTCCACCAGCCTCCGGTTTACCGTGCCACCATGGCCGGGCGGGGAGTAGGAAGGCAGCGTATCCGGGTGAACGATGCGGGGCGGGTGCTGCATCGACATGCTCCTGTCGCAGAGATGATCGGTCCTCGGTTCTTCGTGCCGCTGCCCGCTTGCGGGCAAGCGAAGCTCGGGCGTTCAAGCCCGCATGCGCGCCGCACCCGAAGCCAGCAGCCGGTCGATGCCGGCCAGGTCGTAGCCTGCTTCGCGCAGCAGCTCTCGCGTGTGCTCGCCCAGCCGGGGTGCATTCTTCGGGTGACGCGCCGCCACGCCATTGAACAGCCCCGGGGAGGACAGGTGCTTCACCGGCCCGATGCCTTCGAAGTCGCGCGTCTCGGTGGTGCCGCTGCGCTCGAGTTGTGGATCGCCGGCCACGTCGGCCAGCGACACCACCGGCATCGCCGGCATGTTCAGCTCGCGCGCGAGCGCTATCCACTCGGCGACGGTGCGCGTGTGCGCGACCGATTCGATCACGTCGTAGAGTTCGTGGAAACGCGTGCCGCGTACGGCAGGATCAGTAACGCGTGGATCGGTCGACAGGTCGGGGCGCCCGACTGCGCGGAAGAATCGCGCCCACTGCTCGTTGCTGTAGGGGGTCATCGACACATGGCCGTCCTTCGCCCGGTAGATGCGCCGGCCTTCGCGCGTGACCCGGGTATAGCCGACCGCGCCGTCCGGCGCGAAGGTAGCGCCCTGCAGATGCTCGACCAGGCAGAACGAAGCCAGCGTCTCGTACATCGGGACATCGACCGTGCCGCCCTGGCCGGTAGCGCGCTGGCGCACCAGCGCGGCGAGCATCGCCGAGGCCAGCGCGAGACCTGCCACCTTGTCGGCGACCAGACTGGGCACCAGCCGCGGCGTGCCATCGAGGTCGGCGTTCAGGCCCGACAGGCCTACTGCACACTGGATCACGTCGTCGATCGCCGGCGCGTCGGCAAGCTCGTGCGCCTCGGCAAAGCCGGTTGCGGCGCAGTAGAGCAGCCGCGGGTTGAGCGCAGCGCAGGCTTGCGCCGAGAAGCCCAGGCGGGCCATCGGCTTGCGGCGCACGTTGTGTACCAGCAGGTCGGCCCCGCGCAGCAGCGCTTCGAGTACCGCCTTGCCATCGGATGTGCGGATATCGAGCACGATCGAGCGCTTGCCGCGGTTCAGGTTGACGAACACCGGACCCATGCCACGCTCCGGTGCCGGCCCCGCGTAGCGCATGATGTCGCCTTCGGGCACCTCGACCTTGACCACGTCGGCGCCATAGTCGGCGAGGACCTGCGTGGCGTACGGCCCGAACACGACCGAGGTGAGGTCGATCACGCGTACCCCGTCGAGCAGGTTCGCTGATGCTGTCATGGTCGATGCGAGGTCCTTCGATGGCGATGGCGTGATGTTACCCCAGCGCATCCCGGATGCAGGCACGGCTGCAGACTTCGGCGGCATCACGGTGCATCGGGGCTGCATCGCGGGCTGCATCGCGGGCGTATCATCAGTGCTGTGTCCTGCTGCCGGAGAACCCGGACGATGCTCGTGCCTGCACTGAATGCTGCCCTCCTCCACTCGCTTCGCCCTCGCCGGCCTGCCTGCCGGCGCGCACAGGCCGGCTCGACGGTCATGGCAGTTGCATTTGCAGTTACCTCTGCATTGGCCGCATCGGGCATCGCCGCCGGCTTCGCGCCGGGTATCGCGCGTGCGCAGCCCGCCGATGCCGCTACCTTTCCGTCAAGGCCGATCCGGATGGTCGTGCCCTACGTGCCGGGCGGGCTGCCCGACACCCTGGGCCGCATCGTCGCGCAGCGCATGGGCGAGGCGTTTCGCCGGGCGGTGGTGATCGACAACCGGCCGGGAGCGGGTGGCATCATCGGCACCGAGATCGTGGCGCGCGCGCTGCCTGACGGCTACACGTTGCTGGTGGCCGACCTGGGCCAGACGGCGATCACCCCGGCGATGACGCCGAAGCTGCCCTACGACATCCGGCGCGACTTCGCGCCGGTGAGTCTGCTCGGCACCGCGCCGTTCTTTCTGGCTGTCAACGCCGGCACCGGCGTATCGACGCTGAAGGAGTTCGTCGCGTTCGCCCGCGCGCGCAAGGGCAGCGCGTCCTACGGCTCATCCGGCGTGGGCAGTCCGCACCACCTGGCGATGGAGATGCTGCGCGCGCGCCTGGGCATCGATCTCGTGCACGTGCCATACAAGGGCAGCGGGCAGTCGACCCCCGCCCTGGTATCGGGCGAAGTGCCGGTGCTGTTCACCGTGCTGCCGACGGTGTCCGCACACGTGAAGGCGGGGACGCTGCGGCTGCTCGGCGTGGCCAGTGCGACGCGCAGCGGGCAGGCGCCCGACGTTCCGACCTTCGCCGAGCTGGGCGTGAAGGACTTCGTGCTGCTGCCATCGGTCAGCGTGCTGGCGCCTGCGGGCACGCCATCGGCCGTGATCGAACGGCTCGCCGCCGAGATCGCCCGGGCCGTTAAGCACCCGGATTCAGTGCAGAAGCTCTCGGCCATGGGCATCGACCCGGTCGGCAGCACGCCTGCCGAGTATGCGAAGCAGTTGCTGGCCGACATAGAACTGTTCCAGCAGGCGGTGCGTGCCTCGGGCGTTAAGGCGGAATGAGCGTGCCACCGAACGCGGGGCTGGCCGACCCGGCGCAGGTCGGCGACCCGTTGTACTTCGAGGATTTCGCCGTCGGGCAGGTCTTCCCCGGGCAGGAACGCCGGCTCGATGCAGCCGCCTTCCGCACCTTCGCGGCGCTCACCGGCGATGCCCATCCGATCCACTACGATGCCGACTATGCGCGCCGCACCCGCTTCGGCGCGCCAGACGCGCACGGCCTGCTGGTGGCCGCGGTCGGCGCACTGGGCGCGACCGCGCTGTCGCCGCGGCTGGAGGCCTCGATGGTCGCCTTCCTGGAGCAGGGCATGCGATTCCTGGCCCCGGTGCTCGAGGGTGATACGGTGCGCACGTCTTTCGAGGTCGCGCATACCCGGCCCGCGCGCGATGGCAGCCGTGGCGTGGTCCGTCTTGTCGTGCGCGTGCACAACCTGTCGGGCACCCTGGTCGCCGAGGGCTTCCATGCCTACCTGCTGGCCTGCCGGTCGCCAGCCCGATAACCGCAAACCAGGGAGCGCAGGATGACCAGACCCTTCACCGCAGTGACGCCGGCCAGTGGCTGGAATCCGCGCTACACGTTTTCCGCGGGGGTACGCGCCGGCAACCTGCTGTTCATCTCGGGCATGACCGCTGCCAACGAACAGGGCGAACTGGTCGGCGAAGGCGACATCGTGCGCCAGACCGAATACATCTTCGAGAAGATGGGCCATGTGCTCGCCGCCGCCGGTGCTTCGTTCGACAATATCGTGGAGACCACGGAGTATTTCCTGACCCTGGACGGCTATGCCAGGACCGCCGGCGTACGGCGCAAGGTGTTCGGCGATGCGCCGTATCCGGCGGCGACCGGCGTGCTGGTCGCTGGCCTGATCCGTCCGGGCGCGCTGATCGAGATCAAGGCGATTGCCGTGCTCGACGGGCCCGTCCCGGTCAGTTGATCGCAGCGCCCGATGCGCGCACGACCTTCTCCCACTTCACCAGCTCGCTGCTGATCAGCGCAGCGAGCTGTTCCGGCGTGCCCGGCGAAGGTTCGTCGATGCCCTGCCCCGCCAGCTGGCTGCGGACCTCCGGCTCTGCCAGCACCTTGCGCAGGTCGGCATTCAGGCGATCGATCACCGGCCGGGGGGTGCCGCCGGTGGCAGCCAGGCCGTACCACGTGGTGGCGACGAAACCGGGTACGCCGGATTCCTGCACGGTAGGCAGCTCGGGGGCAACTGCGCTGCGCTTCGCGCTGGTGACCGCCAGCGCCCGGACCTTGCCGGCACGCGACAGCGGCAACAGCGTACCGATGCTGCTCAGCACGATCTGCACCTCGCCGGACATCAGCGCTGCCAGCGCCGGCGGTGCGCCCTTGAACGGCACGCGCACGGTCTGCAAGCCAGCCAGGGTATTCAGCAGTTCGGTCGCGAGGTGGGTCGGGCTGG
>JBILGF010000056.1:0-10609 GCA_044351195.1 Burkholderiales bacterium | reverse complement strand
CGGCTGCGTGCCCTGGGTGTCACCTCCGCCGGGCGCAGCCCTGCACTGCCGGATACCCCGTCGATCGCGGAAGCGGGCGTGGCCGGCTACGAGGCGACCACCTGGTATGCGTACTTCGCGCCGGGCGGCACTCCGCGCGCCATCGCCGACCGGCATCATCGCGAGATGGCCGCGGTACTCCGGATGCGCGAGGTGCAGGGGCGTCTGTCTGCGCAGGGCGTCGATCCGGTCGGTGCCGGTCCCGACGACCTGGCGCGGCACCTCGAACTCGAGATCCGCAAGTGGGCGCAGGTGGTCAAGGCCTCGGGCGCCCGCGCCCAGTAGCACTGCCCATCCACCCGTCGCCCTCGCGCACCAGGAATCTGCATGATCCGCTCCGCACCGAATGCCGGCGCTGCGCCAGCCCCGCTCGTCGACCTGCTCTCGCCGCGTTCGATCGCGATCGTCGGCGCATCGGACGACCCGGCACGCCCCGGCCACGAGACCCTCAAGGCTCTGGTCACGCTCGGCTATGCAGGCGAGATCTACCCGATCAATCCGAAGTACACCGAACTGCTCGGCAAACCGTGCTTTCCTTCTCTCGATGCGGTGCCGGGCCCGGTCGACCTCGTGGTGGTGGCAGTGCCGGCGAAAGCCGTTGCGGGCGTGATGGAGCAGGCGGCCCGCCGACAGGTGCGGCTCGCGGTGGTGATGAGCGGAGGTTTCCGCGAGACCGGCGAAGCGGGTGCGGCGCTGCAGGATTCGGTCGTCGCGATCGCGCGCGCCGCGGGTATCCGGATGATCGGTCCGAACTGCCTCGGTTTCGCGAATATCCCCGAGCGCGCCTGTGCAGCCTTCGGCAGCATCAGCCGCGTGCCGAAGCTCGAGCCTGGCACGGTGTCGCTGGTCACCCAGAGCGGTGGCTTCGGCTACAGCCTGGCGCTGGCGTGCGCTGAAGAATCGATCGGCTTCCGCTACGTGATCGCCACCGGCAACGAGGCCGACCTGGGCTGTGTCGACCTGATCGATGCGATGCTCGACGATCCCGGCACGGAGATCGTGCTGAGCTACCTCGAGGGCCTGCCCGACGCGCGTGCGCTGTTCGATGTCGGCCGCAAGGCGCTGGCCCTGGGCAAGCCGCTGCTGGTGTGGAAAGGCGGCGTTAGCGCAGAGGGCGCACGGGCGGCGGCCACCCACACCGGCAGTATCGTCGGGCGTGCCGATGTCTATCGCGCGCTGTTCCGCCAGGCAGGTATCGTCGAACTCACCGAGATGAGCGACGCGCCCGACCTGATCAAGGCGTTCCAGTGCCATGGGCGATATCCCAGCATGGGTACTGGCCGGCGGGCAGCGGTGATCGGCGGCTCGGGCGGATCGGCGATCGTGTTCTGCGACGCGGCGTCACAGGCGGGCATCGACCTGGCCGTGTTCGAGCCGGCCACCGTCGACAAGGTCGCGGCACTGCTGCCGCCGATCGGTTCGCCGACCAATCCGGTCGACCTGATCGCCGGCTACATCGGCCTGCGCGGCCCGAAGGCCTATGCCGACGTGATCCGTGCGGTGCTCGATGATCCGGGTGTCGACACGCTGTGCCTGAACTTCGCCAGTTCGAGCCCGGCGGGCACGGTCGCCGGCGCGAAGTTCCTGGTCGAGATGGCCGGGGACATCGACAAGCCGGTCTTCGTGTTCTCATCGATGCACAAGGCGCTGGCGCTGGATGCGCATGCGATGCTGCGCGAAGTCCGCCTGCCGGTACTGCCGTCGCCGGTGCGCATCGCGAAGGCCATGGGCGCGCTGGCGCAGTGGGCGGCTGCGCGTACCGCCGCAGTCGAGGCTGCAGAGGCTGCAGAGGCCGCGGCGGCGCAAGGCGCGGATACGGCCATCGACCCAGTTGCCGTCGCCAGCGCGCCGCTTCTGCGTCCCGACGGACGCGCGCTCGATGAAGTCGTCTCGAAGGCGATACTGCGCTCGATCGGTGTGCGCACGCCGGGCGAGGTGATGGTGCCGGCGGATGCATTGGGCGAAGCCCTGCAGCTTGCGCGAGCGCTGCAGGCGCCGTTCGCGGTGAAGATCGTCTCGGCCGATGTCGCGCACAAGAGCGACATCGGCGGCGTACGGCTCGCGGTGTCTGCAGGACCGCCGCTGCAGCAGGCGGTCGCCGCAGTCGCTGCCGCCTGCCGCGACCGCGCCCCGGATGCGCGGTTGCAGGGCGTGCTCGTGTCCGAGATGGTCGTCGATGGCTTCGAGATGCTCGTCGGCGTGGTCGACGAGCCGGCGATCGGCCCGGTCATCGTGCTCGGGCAGGGCGGCGTGTTCGCCGAGGCGATGAACGACTCGACCTGCCGGGTGGCACCGATCGACGCCGCGCAGGCGCGTTCGATGATCGATGACCTGCGCTGCGCGCCGATCCTGCGCGGCACGCGCGGCCTTCCGGCGCTGGACATCGATGCACTGGTCGACGTGCTGGTCCGGGTGTCGGCATTCGCGTGGGCGCAGCGCGGCGTGCTGGCCGAACTCGACATCAACCCGTTGTTCGTGCTGCCCGCCGGCCGGGGCGCCGTTGCAGCCGATGCGCTGCTGGTCGCCTGCGGGCCTGCCGCCCGTCCGGGATGACGCTGCACCGTCAACCACCGGATCTGAGCTGACGCACGCCGGTGCGGCATGCACCGCGCGACTGAGCGCAGGATGAACCACGACTGAACCCCGAATGAACCAAGCCCCAACGATCACTGAACCACGACGGGAAGCCGGATGAACGACCATCTGCTGACAGACCATGATGGACATGTACTGCGCCTCACGCTGAACCAGCCGGACAAGAAGAACGCGTTCAGCCCGGAGATGGTGGCGGCCCTGGCTGACGCGCTCGATTCCGCCCTCAGCAACGACGACGTGCGCGTGGTGATGATCACCGGCGCGGGCGACGCGTTCTCCGCCGGCGGCGATCTCGGACGGCGCGCGAAGGAGGTCGCCGGTGGCGAGACGCCGACGCCGTTCGACCGGATGATCCGCCTGCAGACGGGCACCCATCGGCTGGCGCGATCGATCGAGGCGTTCGACAAGCCGCTGCTCGCGGCGGTCAACGGCGCCGCCGCCGGTGCCGGCATGGACCTGGCCCTGATGTGCGACATCCGGTTCGCGTCCACGCAGGCGCGCTTCTGCGAAGCCTACATCCGGGTCGGGCTCATCCCCGGCAACGGTGGCTGCCACTTCCTGCCCCGGCTGATCGGCACCGGCCGCGCGCTCGAGTTGCTCTGGACCGGCGACTGGCTCTCGGCTGTCGATGCCGAACGTATCGGGCTGGTCAACCGCCTGCATGCGCCCGATACGCTGCTCACCGAGACACTCGCGTTCGCACACCGACTCGCCGGCGGGCCGCCGATCCAGCAGCGGCTGATCAAGCGGCTGGTGCGGCATAATGAGCGCAGCGATCTCAAGGCAAGCCTCGAGTACACCGCAGCCGCGATGGCTGCCGCGCAGGGTACGGCCGATTACCGCGAAGCGATCGAGGCCTACAAGGAGAAGCGGCCGGGGCGCTACGAAGGGAAATAGCCCGACTGCATCGACGGGATGAACAGATGACCCACTACGCCATCGATCCGGCAGCCGTGGCACCGGCCGACTGGACCGCCGCTGACCTCGACCGCGACCGCGGCTGGATATTCCATCTGGATGACGCCGGCCGTCGGGACCTCGAAGCGCAGGTACGCCGTGCGTTCAATCCCGAGCGCCCCCTGCTCGACTACCGCCGGGAAGAGTTCAACCTGGGAGCTGCAGCGCGTCCACTGGCCGCCGCGGTAGCCGAGGCACGCCGGGGCCGCGGGCTCGCCCTGGTCAAGGGGCTGCCGCGCGAGAGCCTGGACGAGAAGCAGTTCGAGCTGATGACCTGGGCGATCGGCCTGCATGTCGGCGTCGGACGTCCCCAGGGCAAGGCCAGCCACTATCTATCTGCGGTCCGCGACGTTGGTACGAATTACCGTACGGCCACGGGCCGCGGCTATTCATCGAATGCGGAGCTCGACTTCCATACCGACTCGACCGACTTCGTCGGGCTCAGCTGTTTCAACCAGGCGATCTCCGGCGGCATGAGCATCGTCACGAGCTCGGTCACGGCGCACGCGCGCATGGCCTGCGAGCATCCGGACCTGATCGACTTCCTGCACCAGCCGATCCATTTCAGCCGGCAGGGCGAACAGGCTCCCGACGAGGCACCGTCGTACCCGCACCCCGTGTTCGATGTCGAGGGTGGCCTGCTGTTCAGCAAGTGGAATCGCAACCGGGTCAATGGCGCGCAGACCCTGGAGGGCGTCCCGCGCATCGAACCGCGTCACCTCGAAGCACTCGCGCGTTTCGACGCGCTGGTACGCCGGCCCGACCTGGCGTTCACGATGTACCTCAAGCCTGGCGATCTCCAGCTGATCAACAGCCATGTCACGCTGCACTCGCGCACCGACTTCATCGATCACGAAGCACCGGACAGAAAAAGGCTGCTGTTCCGGCTCTGGCTGTCGACGCCCGATGGCGACCGGCTTCCGCAGAGCTGGCTGCCGGTGTTCAAGACTACCGAGCCGGGTACCGTACGCGGTGGCATCCTGGGCCAGCAGCATGATGATCGCTGCCGGTCGTTCGAGCGCCGGCAGGCCGAAGCGATCGGCATGCGCCTGGTCGCCTGAAGGCTGCGGCCGCGCAGCAGGTCAGTCGGCGCGCATGTTCGCCCGCCTGGCGATCTTCTGCCACTTCTCGATCTCGTTCCGCAGGAAGGTACCCCACTCGGCGGAGGTGCTGCCCACCGATTCCGCACCCAGCTCGAGCAGGCGTGTACGGAACTCGCTGGCCTGGACGACCTTCACCACCTCACGGTTGAGCCGCTCTATGATCGGGCCCGGCGTCCTGGCTGGCGCCAGCATGCCGCTCCATATCGCCGCCTGGTAGCCAGGTACGCCCGACTCCGCGATGGTCGGCAGGTCGGGCAGTTCGGGGGATCGGCGCGAATCGCCGATCGCCAGCACGCGCAGCTTGCCAGCCTTGACCTGAGGGATGGCGGAGATCGCGGCAGCGATCGAGAGCTGGATCTGACCGCCGATCAGGTCGGCGAGCATCGGTGACGAACCTTTGTAGGGGATGTGCTGGATCTGCACGCCGGTCATTGCCTTGAACAGCTCGAACGGCAGCGCAGTCGCATTCGAACTGGACCCGTAGTTCAGCGAGCCCGGCTTGGCCCGAGCCAGCGCGATCAGTTCCTTCACGTTGCGCGCCGGCAATGACGGGTTGACCACCAGGATCAGTTGCTGATTGGCGGTATGCGAGATCGGTGCGAAGTCCTTCAGCGTGTCGTAGGGCAGCTTACGCCCAAGCGCGACGTTGATCGCATGGCTGGTCGATATCTGCAGGAGGGTGTAGCCATCGGGTTGCGAACGCGCCGCGATCTCGGTGCCGACCACGCCATCCACCGCCGGCCGGTTGTCGACGACCACGGTCTGGCCCAGGGATTCACCGAGCTTCTGCGCGATCATGCGCGCCACGAGGTCGGTGCCGCCGCCCGGTGCGAACGGGACGATCATCCGCACCGGCCGGTCCGGATAGGCGGACGCGGCATGGGTGGCCGCCGGGCTGGTAAGCGCCGCCACGCCGCCGACGAGGGCGACGATGGCGACGAACGAAGCGGTTGTGGCAGGTCGAAGCTGGATCATGGACGACTCCCGGGTCGCTGGAGGTTGATGTCGAACTCCGCCGAAAGTACGGCGGCGATCTCGTCGAAGCACACGCCCGCGCGCTGCACGCGGAACGTGGTGAAATCGATCATGGTGCTCGACAGGCCATCGGGCGTGCCGTAGCGCGAGCGGCCGTAGTCAATCACGATGTCCGCGATCGCGATGACCTCGGGCTCGATGTCCTCGACCGCGTATCGGCTGCCCTTGAGCGAGGTGTTGGCGGAGGAGCCCACGAACAGCCGTCCCGCGTCGACCGCGAGGTCGGCGATGCCGTTGCGCAGTTCACCGGCATTGAGCAGGATGTTCAGCGAGTCGTCCTTCACCGCGTTGGCCAGCACGAACGGGTCCATCGCCTCGAGCAACGGGTGGTCGCGGCGGAACGGGGCGATCACTGCCAGCGGCAGGTCGTGGCCGATCGTCACTGCATCGATCATCTCGAGCCGGTCCGGTGGCAGCCGATGCAGTTCGCGATGCAGCCGGTGGTTGCCTGCGATGCCGGTCGGCTTGTCGAAGCTGCGATGCTTCGCGGCGTAGATCCGTTGCACGGCAGCCGCCGTGTGCGCCAGTACCGCGTAGCCCACGTCGAGGTGGATGACCGCGACGCCGCCCTCGCAGACCGCCTCGAATACCTTCCGGGCGTCGGCGGCGACGTCGCGTCCTTCGATACGGATGGCCATGGAAGCCCGCCTCCTCTTGCATGCCGGGCGTTGCCGGTCTTGCCCGAGGATGGATTGTGGTGCCACTGTCGCTGGATGGAAAGCTTTCCAGGGCGCACCTTCCCGGTATGCGGAATTGCCTTCGGTGGGCGATTCCTCGGCGCATTGCCATGCGGGCGATGTGCGTGCACCATAACTCCCCTCACGCACACACGCGGCACTGCCCTCCATGCCTGTCCACGACCTCAGGATTCGCGCCACCGGCGGTGGTGAATTCGACTGCCATCTGGTGCTGCCCGACACGCGCGGCAAGGTACCGGCCCTCGTGCTCGCGGCCGCTGTACATGGTGTCGACGAAGATATCCGCGGCATCGCCACCGAGATCGCAGCGATGGGTTTTGCCGTCGCTGCGCCCGATCTCTTCTGGCGCACCATCCCCGGCCCGCTGTCGCGCAGCGACAAGCGAACCGGCGAACGCGCCGAGCCGCGCCGCCAGGTGATCGGTGCCGGCGAGGCCGACCTGGCCGACACGCTTGCGATGCTGAAGACGCAGCCTGCTTTCAACGGGCGCGCGGCAGTGGCCGGCTTCTGCTTCGGTGGCCCGTATGCGCTGATCGGACCGAAGCGGCTGGGCTTCGAGGTCGGCATCTCCTGCCATGGCTCTGCAATGGAAGACTTCATCGCCGAGGCCGACGGCGTGAGCGGACCGGTCTGCCTGCTCTGGGGCGACCGCGACAACCGGGCACCCGCGCCGGTGCTCGACGCCTACCGTGCACTCGCCGCGCGCATGCCGGGCATGGAACTGCACGTGTTCCCGGGCGTGCAGCACGGCTACATGATGAAGGGCGACGAACGGCATGACGCAGCGGCATACGCATTCTCGATGCAGCGCATCGGTGAACTGCTCTCGACGTTGCGCTGAACCAGGTTCCGCTCAGGTGCCCACGCAGGGCGCGGCCCGGCGCGGAATGACCGTGCAGCCGTCTGCCTCGCCCGCCTCGCAGCAGTGGTCGGCAAGATAGCCGAGCAGCGCATTCATCCGGGTCAGTGCCGGCCGGTAGTGCAGGTGGCGTCCGTCGCGTTGCTGCATCACCAGCCCGGCGTGCGCCAGCCCCTTCAGATGGAACGAGAGGGTCGACGGCGGCACGTCGAGCATCGCCGACAGTACGCCCGGCGTGAGTCCGCACGGGCCGGCTCCGACCAGCGCACGGAAGATGCGCAACCGCATCGGCTGCGCAAGCGCGGCGAGCGAAGCCACTGCGGTGCGTTCATCGATGCAGTCGCGATCCAGGCTCAGCCCCCCTCCTGCCCGGCCGCATGGATCGACGGTGTAGTGCCGGCAAGGCCGCGAGTGGTCGGCAGCATCAGCGTCACCGCCCAGCACGCCACCAGCATCGCGGCGGCACCGCACAGCGTGTAGAGAAGGCCGCCCCACTGGTAGAGCAGGCCGGACAGCAGCGTGCCGCTGAAGCGGCCGAGTGCGTTGGCCGCGTAGTAGAAGCCCACATCCTCGGCCGCCTTCTCCGAGCCAGCATAGGCCAGCACCAGGTAGGAGTGGATCGAAGAGTTCATTGCAAAGGCGAAGCCGAACACACCCAGGCCGATGACCACTACCCATTCGAGCGCGGGTGCCTCGAGCGCGACGGCGAGAACGAGCCCGATCGTCACCAGTGCGAGCAGCGCCGACCAGGCGCGGGCGGCCGGTACTTCGGTAGACAGCCCGTCGTCGCTGCGCCGCACGAGCGACGGCGCGATCGCCTGGACCAGCCCGTAGCCGATCGTCCACAGCGCGAGGAAGGCGCCGACCATGGTGAACGTCCAGCCCGAGGCATAGAGGAACACCGGTACGCCGACCACGAACCAGACATCGCGTGCACCGAACAGCACCACCCGTGCCGCAGCCAGCAGGTTGACCCCGCGGTTCTTTGCGAACAGCTCGCGCAACGACTTCGACGCCTTGCTGCGCCCCATCAGGGGTGGCACGAAGGCCACCACGCCGATGAACACGCAGCCCAGCAGCGCGGCCATCGCCCACAGTGCGCCGCGGAAGCCGAGCGATTCGAGCAGCAGGCCGCCGAGGAAGAAGCCGACACCCTTCATCGCATTCTTGCTGCCGGTGAACCAGGCGACCCAGCGGAACAGCCGCCCGGACGCAGCCCCCGCAGTGAGCTTGATCGCCGATTTGCTGGCGGTCTTGGTCAGGTCCTTGGCCACGCCGCAGATGCCCTGTGCCAGCACTACCCAGGCTACCGAGATCGCGGCGGTCCAGGCTGGCGACAGCAGCGACAGCAGCAGGAAGCCCGTGATCTGCAGCATCAGCCCGACGGACAGCATGCGCGAGATGCCATGGCGGGTCGCCAGCCATCCACCCGCGAGGTTGGCCAGTACGCCGGCAGCCTCGTACAGCAGGAACAGGAAGGCGAGCGTGAACGGCGAATAGCCGAGCTGGTAGAAATGCAGCAGCACCAGCATGCGCAATGCACCGTCGGTGAGGGTGAACCCCCAATAGGCGGCGGTGACGATCGCGTAGTTGCGGGTGCCGCTCATCCGATGCCGCACTCCTGCATGTGACAGGCAAGGTCGATCATCCGGCAGGCATAGCCCATCTCGTTGTCGTACCAGGCGTAGACCTTCAGCAGCGTGCCGTCGGTCACCATCGTTGACGGTGCGTCGACGATGGAACTGCGGGTGTCGCGGGCATAGTCTGCACTCACTAGCGGCCGCTCCTCGTAGCCCAGTATGCCGGCGAGGGCACCGCTCGCCGCCGCCGCAAACAGCCGGTTCACTTCTGTCACCGAGGTCTCGCGCTGCATCTCGAACACGCAGTCGGTGAGCGACGCGTTGAGCACCGGTGCCCGCACCGCATGGCCGTTCAGCTTGCCCTTGAGTTCGGGATAGATCAGCGCGATCGCGGTCGCGCTGCCAGTGGTGGTCGGCGCCAGGCTCTGCATCGCGCTGCGCGCACGGCGCAGGTCCTTGTGCGGGGCATCGACCACCACGTTGGTGTTGGTCGGGTCATGGATGGTGGTGATCTGCCCGTGGCGGATGCCGATCGCCTCGTGCACGACCTTGACCACCGGTGCCAGGCAGTTGGTCGTACAGGAGGCGGCGGTGACGATGCGATCGCGCTCTGGGTTGTAAAGGCCTTCGTTCACGCCGACCACGATGTTCAGCACGTCACCCACCTTCACCGGCGCGGCGACGATGACCCGCTTCGCGCCACGCTCGAGGTGGCCCTGCAGCGTCTCGGGCGTGAGGAACTTCCCGGTGCACTCGAGGACCAGTTCGACGCCGAGGTCGCCCCACGGGATGTCGGCCGCCACCGGATGCGACGAGAAGCCGAGCCGGCGCTCGCCGATGCGGATCGCGTCGTCGCCCTGCGCCGCGATCGACTCGCGCCAGCGTCCCTGCACCGTGTCGAAGGTGAGCAGGTGAGCCGTGGCTGCAGCGCCGCCCTTGATCTCGTTCAGATGCACCACGTCCAGCCGGTTGCCGGCGCGCGGATCGTCCGCCTGTCGCTCCGCCGCGCCGAAGGCGGCGCGCAGCGCAAGCCGGCCGATGCGTCCCATGCCATTGATACCCACTCGCATTGCCAGCCTCCGGTCAATGTTTCAATAATCATCGAAATATAGCTGCCAGACGTGACGGTTTCGTGACGCGGGGGCGGGGGCGGCCTTGCATCCGTCGCTGTAGCCCGATACGATTCCTGTCACCGTAATGAGATTCCGCTCAACGGAACAACAGCGCCACCCGGAGGACACATGCCTGCCTCGGTAACTGCACCCGTCCGCAACGCCCCCCACATCGGGCGCGCGCTGCAGGCAGTTGACGTCACTCGCGCCGAGGACGGCGAACTGCACTTGTCCGGCGCCGAGTGCAGCGATTGCGGTACGCGCATCTTTCCCGGCGCGGCGGTCTGCCCGTCCTGCAATGGCGAACGGATGAAGCCCCTGCCCCTGGGCAGCGCCGGTACGCTGTATGCCTGCTCGACCGTGCATGTTGCGCCAGCCGCCTGGCAGGTGCCCTACGTGATCGGCTATGTCGACCTGCCCGAGGGTGTGCGGGTGTTCGGCAAGGTCGCCGGCACCGATGGTGTCGCCGCCGGCCTCGCGCCCGATATCACGGTGCGCGTGCATGTCGAGGAAGCGGCCACGCCGGATGCCAGCGCGGCCGCGCCGACCTACCACTACTGGTTCGCGCCCGCCTGAGCGGCGGACGCCCCCTGGAGGACAGCTGATGCACGCCAACCTGCGTCCGGTGTCG
>JBILGF010000416.1:0-3201 GCA_044351195.1 Burkholderiales bacterium | reverse complement strand
TCGGGGCCAGGTCGTCCGCTTCGGCACCGCTGATACACTCGTCACCCCATGCCGCCGCCCCTCGATACCCCGTCCCCCGATACCCCGTTCCCCGCGCCGCCGCCGGGTTCGTCCGTGCGCGTGCCGCACGACGTCGATGTCGACGCGCTGGCCGCCGCGCTGCGCCGGGCGGTGTCCGGCGAAGTGCGCTTCGATGCCGGCAGCCTGGCGGTGTATGCGCACGATGCCTCGAACTACCGGCAGGTGCCGATCGGCGTGGTGCTGCCGAAGACGGTCGACGATATCGTCGCCGCGGTCGCGGTGTGCCGCGAACACGGGGCGCCGATCCTGCCGCGTGGCGGTGGTACCGCGCAGAACGGGCAGACGGTCAACGTGGCGGTGGTGCTCGACTGCTCGAAGTACCTGAACCAGGTGCTCGAGGTCGACCCGCAGGCGCGCAGCGCACGGGTCGAGCCGGGCGTGGTCTGCGATGCGCTGCGCGATGCGGCCGAGGAACATGCGCTCACCTTCGGGCCTGATCCGGCGACCCACAGCCGCTGCACCCTGGGCGGCATGATCGGCAACAACTCCTGCGGCGCGCATTCGGTGATGGCCGGCAAGACGGTCGAGAACGTCGAGGCGCTCGAGGTGCTGACCTACGACGGCCTGAGGCTCTGGGTCGGGCCGACGTCCGACGACGAGTACGAACGCATCGTCGCCGGCGGCGGGCGCCGCGCCGAGATCTATTCGAAGCTGAAGGCCCTGGCCGAGAAGTACGGCGAACTGATCCGTACCAAGTATCCGAAGATCAAGCGCCGCGTGTCCGGCTACAACCTCGACCAGCTGCTGCCCGAGAACGGCTTCAACGTCGCCCGAGCGCTGGTCGGCACCGAGGGGTCGTGCGCGATCACGCTGCAGGCGAAGACGCGCCTGGTGCAGAGCCCGCAGAAGCGGGTGCTGCTGGTGCTGGGCTATCCCGACATCTATGTCGCCGGCGATGCGGTGCCGCAGATCCTCCCGTTCGGGCCGATCGCCACCGAGGGCCTCGACCAGAAGATCATCGGCGGGCTGCGGGTACGCGGGCTGCGCCTGGCCGACATCGCCAAGCTGCCGGCCGGCGATGCCTGGATCATGATCGAGTTCGGTGCCGACACCGTCGAGGCGGCGAGCGCGCAGGCGCAGGCGCTGGTCGACCACTACGCCGGCCGGCCGGATGCGCCATCGCACTGGCTGATCGACGACCCGGCGGTGGCCGAGGCCATCTGGACGATCCGCGAGACGGCGGCCTCGGCCAGCGCGCTCGGGCTGGAAGGCAGCCGCGATCCGCAGGTCGGCTGGGAAGATGCGGCGGTCGACCCGATGCGGCTGGGCGACTACCTGCGCGAGTTCCAGGCGCTGGTCGACCGCTACGGCTACGAGACCTCGCTCTACGGCCATTTCGGCGATGGCTGCATCCATGCGCGCATCACCTTCGACCTGCGCACGCCGGAAGGCGTCGCGAAGTGGCGCGGCTTCACCGAGGATGCCGCGCACCTCGTGGTGCGCTACGGCGGGTCGTTGTCCGGCGAGCATGGCGACGGCCAGGCCAAGGCCGAGTTCCTGCCGGTGATGTACGGGCCTGAACTGATGCAGGCGTTCCGCGAGTTCAAGGCGATCTGGGACCCCGAAGGCCGGATGAACCCGGGCAAGCTGATCGATGCCTACCGCATCGACGAGAACCTGCGCTACGGCCCCGGCTACAGCCCGATCCGCTTCGAGACGCGGATGCACTTCTCGACGCCCGAGGGCGACGGCTTCGCGCGTTCGATCGAGCACTGCGTCGGCATGGGCAAGTGCCGGTCGCAGAGCGGCGGCGTGATGTGCCCGAGCTATCGGGTGACCGGTGAAGAGAAGTACTCGACGCGCGGCCGCTCGCGGCTGTTCGGCGAGATGCTGCGCGGCGAGGTGGTCACCGACGGCTGGCAATCCGAGGCCGTGAAGGAAGCGCTCGACCACTACCACCAGCAGAAGCGCCGGCCGATCCAGGCCTGGAGCATGGGCTTCATCCATCGCTGGGCGCGCCTGGCGTCGAAGATGCCGTGGCTGGTCAACGGGTTCACCCAGACGCCGGGCCTGAGCGCCCTGGCCAAGCGCCTCGCGGGGATCGCGCTGCAGCGCGACGTGCCGAAGTTCGCCGCGCGCACCTTCCGCCAGTGGTTCACCAGCCATGAACGACGGGTGGCGGGGTCGCCGACTGCGGCGCCGCGCGGCCGGGTCATCCGGTGGGCCATCCCGAGACGGCGATGGCTGCGGTGAAGGTGCTCGAGCACGTGGGCTACGAGGTGTCCGTCCCGCGGGCGCACCTGTGCTGCGGCCGACCGCTGTACGACTTCGGATTGCTCGACCAGGCCGAGCGGCAGCTGCGCGAGATCATGCAGGCGCTGGCTGCCGACATCGAGGCCGGTACGCCGATCGTCGGCCTCGAGCCGGCCTGCGTCGCGGTGTTCCGCGACGAGCTGCTGAAGCTGTTCCCCGACGACCCGCGCGCGGCCAGGCTGTCCGTGCAGGTGCGCTTCTTCACCGAGTTCCTGGCCGCCGAGGGCGTGGCCCTGCCCCAGCTCGCAGTCGACGCGGTGGTGCACGGCCACTGCCACCAGAAGTCGGTGATCGGCATGGGGGCCGACAACAGGATGCTCGATGCGATGGGCGTGCGCCACACGGCGATCGAGTCGAGCTGCTGCGGCATGTCGGGCTCGTTCGGCTTCGATCCGAAGCACTACGACCTGTCGGTGAAGGCGGCCGAACTGTCGCTGCTGCCGGCGCTGCGTGCCTGCGGGCCGGACACGGTGGTGGTCAGCAACGGGTACAGCTGCCGCGAACAGATCGCCCAGCTGGGCAGACGTCGCGCCACCCACATCGCCGAGCTGATGGCCGACGCAATCGACGCGGCGGCGGCCGGCAGCGCGCCCTCCGCCGGACAGACACAGCAGCAACAGCCGGGGCAGGGCGCCGCCTGATGCAGCGATCGAGGCGGCATTGAGTCCACTGGAAATGCTGACGCCGGCCCTGCTGCTGTGGGTCGTGGTGGTGGTCGCGGTCGCCGCCTGGGTCTACGGCGTGCTCGGCATCGGCCTGCCGCTGATCGCCACCCCGCTGCTGGCGCTGGTGATGCCGCTGCAGGATGCGGTGATCGTGCTGGTGGTGCCGGTGCTGGTGGCGATCTTCGTGTCGATCTGGTCCGTA
>JBILGF010000055.1:0-10647 GCA_044351195.1 Burkholderiales bacterium | reverse complement strand
GGCGGGTCAAGTTCGGGCCCGATTTCAACTGGATCGACGACATCGACTACCGGTTCGACTACTCGCTCGAGCCGGCCTTCTATGGAGCGATCCGCCGCTACTACCCGGGACTGAAGGACGGCGCGCTGACGCCGGACTACACCGGCATCCGCGCGAAAATCACCGGCCCGGGCGAACCGCCGGCGGACTTCGTGGTCCACGGGGTCGAAACGCACGGCATCCCGGGGCTGGTCAACCTGTTCGGCATCGAGTCGCCCGGGCTCACCTCATCGATGGCGCTGGCCGACCATGTCGCCGGGATGATCGGCATCGACCAGCCCGACGACATTCCTGCCTTGCCGTAACGTCGTAATCGCGGCCAGAAATTGGGGTCAGACCCCGATTACGGTAATCGGGGTCTGACCCCAATTTCTCCAGTTTCTGCCCCGGATTGCGCCGGGCGCCGGACCGGGTCAGTCTTCGCGGGAAAGGTCCACAAGCTGGATGCCGATCAGGGGCATCGGGCGCTCCAGGAAGCTGAAGTAGGCGCGCTGTCCGCCGCCAAGGCGGCGCAGGACCACTGGAACCATCCGGCGCGACTTGATCTGTTCGGAGATCGCGACCGCGAGTTCCTCCAGTGAACGTACCGGCTGTCCGGCTACCGACTCGAGCAGATCGCCAGGCCCGATCTCGGCCGACTGGCCTGGCGATCCGGGTTCGACATGATGCACCACCAGCAGCGGTGCACCGACATCCGGGCCGTCGCGGTAACGCGACTCGGAGATCAGCACGCCGCCCACCAGGATGCCGCGCCGCTGCATCACGCGTGCCGCCGGCGACAGCCGACCCGCCAGTTCGATCTCCTTGCCGCCGCGCACCACGTTCAGGCGGAACCCGTCCAGGCGGCCACGCAGCGCATGCACCAGCTGGGTATCGTTGTCGATACGCTCCATCACGCCGACCACGCCGCGCACCACGTCGCCAGGCTCGAGCGCCAGCCCGTCAGGCGCGAAGTTGCGGGCAATGCGCAGCAACCGTCTTTCATCCACGTCGCGGAAGGTCACCCAGGTGAGTTCGGGCGGGCTCGGGTCGAGGCCCTGCTGCAGCAGGCGCAGGATGCGGCAGGCATACACCGAGGAGATCGCGAAGTTGGTGTTCTGCGCGCCGCGGATGGTCATCGTGTTGATCGCGACAATGCGCCCGTTCTGCATGCTGATCAGTGGCCCGCCGGAATTGCCCTGGTTGATCGGCGCATCGGTCTGCAGCACCTCGAACTCGAAACGCGAAGTGATGCCGGAGATGATGCCGCGGGTGCCGGTATAGCGCAGCCCCCACGGATGCCCGAACGCACCCACGGGGTGCCCGACCTGCGGCATCTGGTCGCATTCGAGCGCCGGCACCGCGATGCCCCTGGTACGCGCCGGATCGACCTGCAGGATGGCCAGATCCAGGAACGGATCGACATAGATGCGCCGCGCATCCATGAACTCGTTGTCGGTGAAACCAACCTGCACCAGTGCCTGTGACCCCGAGACCACATGCGAGTTGGTCAGGATCCAGCCGCGCTCGGCATCGACCAGGAACCCGGCGCCGCGCATCGCGCCCTTGCGATCGCCCTCGAACGGCAACGTGACCACCGTTCGAACCTGGGCGGTGTACTGCAGCGCACGCTTGAAGTAGGCCTCGGACGACTCGGGCTGTGCAGCCACGGGCAGCGCGGCCAGGGCAAACGCGATCGCCGGCACGGTGGCCAGGACCCTGGCACAGGCCCGCCTGAGCAGGTTGGCGAGCCGGTGGCCGGCGACCGGGATGCACGCGGAGGAAGGGTTGAAATCGGACACGGTGCGGCTCCGCCAGGCAGGGTACTGAAGGAAGGGGGACTGCGGCCCGCAGTATGCGCGAGCGCGCTGCCGGGCGCTCGCCGGCACTGTCCGTCTCACCGTGCGCCGGCGGCGGCGGTCTGCGCCACGGCATCGAGGAACCGCGCGAGTCCGTCGCGGTACTGTGCCGCACTCTGCCGGAACGCACCGTCGTGGCTCCCCTGCAGCTCGAGCAGCGTGGCCGGCACGCCGGACACCTGCGCCGCCGCCAGCAGCCGTGGTGCATGGGCAAACCGCACCAGCTCGTCATCGCGGCTGTGGATGATCAGTACCGGCACCTTGAGTCGCGAGAGGTTGTCCCGGTTGTCGTAGCGTATGCGTGCGAGTGCACGCACCGGGAGCCACGGATAGAGCTCCTGTCCGAGCTCTGGAACAGACGTGAACGCCGCCATGGTCACGACCCCGCCAACCGGGTGGTTCAGCGCAAGCCAGGATGCGACGCCGGCGCCGAGCGATTCGCCGTAGGCGACGATGTGCGACGGCGGTACGCCCAGCGTGGCAGTCAGGTAGCGCCACGCCGCCGTGGCGTCCCTGTAGGTGCCCGGTTCATCGGGCACGCCCGTGCTGCGGCCATAGCCCCGGTAGCTGAAGATCAGCGTACGCCAGCCAAGCTGATGGAACACCCGAAGGTTCTCGACGCGCGCGCCCAGGCTGCCCGCATTGCCGTGCAGGAACAGTACGGTGCCGCGCCCGGCGGGATCCGCGCCGGGTGCCTGCACCACCCATGCGGCAAGCCGCTCGCCATCGGCGGTCGGGATCTCGATCGCCCTGTGCACCATCCCGGCATCGGCCGGCGTACCGCCGTAGTCGCGCCCCAGGTCGGGCAGGTAGACCAGCCGATGCTGGAACAGGAACAGCAGCAGCGTGATCGCACCGTAGGTAATACCGACGATCGCAACCAGCGAGATCAGGACACGTGCGGCCGGCGTCTCAATGGCTGCTGGCCGGCGGCGCGGACGGCGTCGAAGAACTGGTCGACAGATCGGCATGGGTCAGCAGCAGGCACTCGTGCGGCCGTGCCGGGTGGCGGTCGGGCTGCACCTCGGGCACCAGGACGACCTGGTCGACCCTGCATTCGCGCAGCAGACCAGTGATCGCTGCCGTGATTGCAGCGAGGTCGTCCGCTGGCCCGATCGGCCAGCGCCAGGCTTCACACATTGCATCGTCGAACGGCGACGAGAAGGTCACGCGTATCTCACCCCTCGCGGAGCCTGCGCCCGCCGGCCTTCCTGGTGCTGACTCGGAGCCGGCTTCATCGTCGTCCCTGCGGTGTGCCGCGACGATCACCGTCGGTTCGCCGATACTGGCGCGCGCCCGGCGCAGCGCCCCGCCGACGAACAGCTGGTATCCCAGCTCGTCGGCCGCCGCCCGACCGAGTGCGGCGGCCTGCGCCAGCGGCACCGGCGGCCGCGCCAGCGGCAGCACGGTGACGTTCGGCTGTGCCAGTTGCCCGGCGATCAGGTGGGTGAGCGGCGTCGCCCATTTTCCGACCGGGTCGCGCGGACCGATCCAGCGTTTCGACTCGCTGCTGACCCAGGCGACACCGACCAGGAAACGCAGGTGTACCGATTCGTCGGCCGAAGGCAGCACGATCGGCGCGGGCTCGAAACCCGGCGCCAGGCGGGCAAGGGTGTCGACCTGCGCGCGAGCGAGTTCGCCGCAGTCGATCGCCTCGAGGCGATCGACCGTGCACAGTGCATTGCCGAGCGAGAAGCGCTGTACGTCGCCCAGCGCGGCATGCTCGGACAGCAGCGCGCTGACCGCATCGACATCGGGCAGCGCTCCGCTGAGCATCGCGCCCTGGCGCCCGCCAGCCACGATCACCAGCGGCAACGCGAACAGGCGTGCGCCGATCTCGCCAGTGGCCAGCGGCGCCTCGGAAGCCTCGCCGCAACGCTGCAGCAGGCAGGCATGCTCGGCGGCCGACCCGGCCGCCGCCAGCGCTGCTGCCACTTCCGCGTCATGGCCCTCGGCATGGCAGGCGCGGATCGCCGACAGCAGCATGTCGTTGTGGACCGACCGCGCGATCGGGTCGCCGGTGGACAGCGCCGCGCGCGCGAGTTCGAGCAACCGGTCAGGGGCGCCGCGCGCCGGATAGCGCCGCGGGTCGGGCAGCGTGTTCATTCGTCTGGATCACGGCAGGAAAGGAGCCCGGATTATAAGGTCGCCGTCCCTGGCGCAGCCGCAATGCGTCGAATGACCGGACCAGAGGCCCGGCCGGCCCGGCTGGCGAGGTCCTCGCGCACCGCAGCCCGGACTGCCTGTACCCGTCAGGCTTCCGGGGAGCGCGCCCTGGCATCGAAGCTCGACACGCGGGCCAGCTGTTCGTAGGCCTCGCGCTCGGCGTCGGACAGGTGCGCTGGCACCTTGACCAGCACCAGCGCATGGAGATTCCCCGGCTCACCCTGCGGGTTGGGCAGGCCGCGCCCGGTCAGCCGCAGCCGCTGCCCGCTCGAGGTGCCAGGCTTCACCTTGAGCCGTACCGGCCCTGCAGGCGTAGGCACCTCGACGCTGGTCCCCAGCGCCGCTTCGCTGGGCGAGAGCGCCAGCTCGACCTGCAGGTCGCGGCCGTCGATGGTGTAGAGCGGATGCGCGCCGATGCGCACGGTGAGCATGATGTCGCCGGCGACACCGCGCGTGGGCACGCGCATGCGGGTGCCAGGTGCCGCGCCCTTCGGGATGCGTACGGTGACCGGATACTGGGTTCCGTCGCCGGAGGAGATCTGGAACGTGCGCTCGGTGCCGTTGAACGCCTCGTCGAGCGTGATGTTCACCTCGGCCTCAATCGGTGCCCTCGGAGGCGCACTGCGCCCACGGGTACGGTTGAAGCCGCCGCCCTTGGCGGCACCGCCGCCGAACAAGCCGCCGAACAGGTCGCCAAGATCGAGCCCGTCGATGTCTTCGCTGCGGACACCGCCGCCACGCCCGTATTTCTGCTCCCATCCGGGCGGCGGGCGGAAATCCTGGCCGGGCGAGTAGGTCCCGAGCCGGTCGTAGGCGGCGCGCTTCTCCGGGTCCTTCAGTACTTCATAGGCTTCGCCCACCGCCTTGAACTGCTCCTCGGCGTTCTTTTCCTTCGACACATCAGGGTGATACTTGCGTGCGAGCCGTCGATACGCCTTGCGGATATCGTCGTCGCTCGCGCCACGTTCCACGCCGAGCGTCTTGTAGTAGTCCTTGAATTGCATGTGCCGGGGGCGTCCTCTTCAAAACACGGATATGGGGGCGCGGCTGCGGCGACTCAAGCCAGCGCCGCAGGCCGACCGGCGCCGGTCACCCGCGCAGGCGTCACGGGAACAGCAGCAGCACGCCGGTGTAGCCGTACAGCCGGTCGTGCGACACCTCACCGTTGCCGAAGAACCCGGCCAGGGGAAACTCGCCCAGGTACTGCGTGATCAGCCGGAGTTCGGCAGACCCGGACCCGAACAGGCTCTCGCCGCGGCCCAGACACGAAAAATACAGGCCGCCGCGCGGCGTGCCGCCGATCGACTCGCGCGCCTCGCGCAGCACACGCTCGAGATCGTCGCGCGCGGTCTTCGCGTCGCGCCGGCAGAACATGATCTCGCTGTCCGGCTCCAGCCAGTCGCCCACGGCGATCCACTGCTGCTGCGGATCGATACCCACCAGGTTGCGCACCAGGTAGTCGCCAGTATCGGTGCCGCGCAGGATCAATGCGGCGAACACCTCGGCCGACGCCCTGCGATAGTCTCCGGCGAGCCGTTCGCCGACCTCGGCATCGAACACTTCGAGCGCCGGCCGACCGTCGAGCTTCATCGCCACGTTGCGATGGCATTCGGTGACCCGGTGGCGCGGACCGATCGGGGTACAGCCCTGGCTCAGGCGGCTGAGCACCGGCACGTTCTCGCCCAGCAGCACGCCGGACACGCCGCCGCTCGACACGGTGTCGCACACCTGCCAGGCCGCAGCTCTGGAACTGGTCAGCCCGCCGATGGCAAAACCGCTCGACACCCGCTGCGCGACGCCGCCGATCAGTTCCAGCAGATGCGGGCTGGATGGATCGCCATGCAGCACCGCGAGGTTTGCATCCAGCGCGCCACAGGCATAGAGACCCTCGGGCAGGACCGTCGGATCTGCCAGCGGCGGCAGCATGCGGAAACCATCCGGCGGGAAGGCGCCCGCCAGCGCGACGACCGCGGGCCGGTCGAAGTACTCGATGCCGGTCGCGCACACACCCATGCCGACGGTGCCGACCCAGTGCTCGACACCACTTGCCGCGCGCAGACTGTCGACGATCTGCGCCAGGTCGCCGGCATGGGTGTCGGTGACATAGACGAAGCCGAGGTTCGCACCGATGCCGGAATCGGCGATGGTACGCGCGCACGCAGCCACCGCATCCTGCCAGCGCGGCGCCGGACTGTGCGCATGTACGAACGCCGGTCCCGGTGCCGCCGCGGGCAGCGACAGGCTCACGGCGCGCGCCGTGCGCGAGACCGGACAGCGGCAGCGGCCGGCGTCACTGGACCCGGCTCACCCAGCCCGGGAGGCCCTCGATCCGCTTGAGCCAGGCCTTTGTGTTCGGATAGGCGTCCATGTCGATGCCGGCCTCGTGGGCAACCCCGACATAGGCCTGGCAGGCGATGTCGGCGACCGTCGGGCGTCCCAGCGCGAGCCATGGCGTATCGGCGAGCCGCTGCTCGATCGCATCGAGCGCGATCCGGCCGCGCGCCTGCGCTTCGGCCAGATTGCCCTCGCGCCCCATGCGCAGGATGGCGCGCGCAGCCTGGACGCCGAACTGGATCTCGTTCGAGGCCAGGGCAAGCCATTGCTCGACCTCGGCCATGCCGAGGGGATCGGTCGGCAGCCACGATTCGCCGCCGTACTTGCGCGCCACGTAGGCGAGGCATGCGGTGGAATCCCAGAACACGCGGCCCTCGACCTCGATCACCGGAACCTGCCCGCGCGGATTGAGCTTCAGGAACCCGGGGGCCTTGTGTTCTTTATTCTCGAAGTCGATGAATACCTGCTCGAACGGCGCGCCGACCATTGCGGCGAGCAGCCGCACCTTGTAGCCGTTGCCGGAGCTTTTCGTCGTGTACAGCCTGATCATCGGATGCCTCCTGGGATTGTCGGGACGCTTCGGGTGCTCGTTCCCCGTATGCTCGATGATAGTGCCGGCGCGGCCCCGGTGCGCGCCGGGCACCCACGCTGGTCAACCCGCGCGCGGGCAGAACACGGCCGCCGGCACCTTACACTGGACCCATGATGACGAGGTACCCATCTGGCCGCCGGGGGCCTGCCCGTGCCGCCGCTGCCGACTCAGGCCTTGGCCGGTTCGTGTGCCGGATGCCGACAGCGTCCGGTTTCCGGTTCGCCGTCCTGCTGGCGCTGTTGCCGCTGCTGATGGCTTGCGCGCCAGCGCGGGCTGCAACGGCACCCGGGCAGGTGTGGGACATGCTCCGGGCCGGCGGCGTGGTGGTGCTGCTGCGCCATGCGGGCACCGTATCGGGCATCGGCGACCCCGCCGGCTTCCAACTCGACGACTGTGCCACACAGCGCAATCTGTCCGATGCCGGACGGCAACAGGCAAGACGTCTGGGCGAGGCGTTCCGCGCAGCAGGCGTGCCGGTCGGAGACGTTCTTTCGAGCCGGTGGTGCCGCTGCCTGGACACAGCCACCGAAGCGTTCGGCCGGGTCACGCCCTGGCCGACAGTCGATTCCTTCTTCGATCCGCGGCTGACCGGCACAGGCGCAGACGCAGGCGCGCAGCAGACTGCCGCGCTGCGCAAGCGCATCGCCGGCTTCCGGGGCAAGGAAACACTGGTGGTGATTACCCATCAGGTCAACATCACCGCGCTGACCGGCGTGTACCCGGCGATGGGTGAAGCGGTCATCGTCAGGCCTGCGCCGCGAACCGGGGCTGCAGGCCTGGAGGTCGCGGGCAGGCTTCTGGTGCCCTGAACCGGCGCACCGGCCGAGGTCAGGGCGTGATGATGCGCGAGGGTTCCTTCCCGCCGGCTGCCAGGGCCAGCATCAGCCCGTTCAACCGGCGCACGAAAGAACCCGGGTCGTCCAGCTGGCCGCCTTCGGCGAGTGTCGCCTGTTCGAACATCAGGTTCGCCCAGTCGGCAAAGCGGTCGTCGTCGGTCTCGGCGGCCAGCCGCTCGACCAGTGCATGGTGCGGGTTCACCTCGAGGATCGGCTTGCTGCCCGGGCCGACGCTCTGTCCGGCAGCCTTCAGCAGGCGCTCGAGGTTCATGCCCATGTCGCCCTCCTCGACCACGAGGCAGGCAGGCGAGTCGGTCAACCGCAGGGTCACCCGCACATCCTTGGCCCGTTCGCCGAGCGCGGCCTTGATCCGATCGACCAGCGGCTTGAACGCCTCGGCCGTCTTCGTCTGCTCGACCTTTTCGGCCTCGTCTTCCAGCGCACCCAGGTCGAGCTGGCCCCTGGCGACCGACACCAGCGCCTTGCCGTCGTACTCGGGCAGGTTCGAGATCATCCACTCGTCGACGCGGTCGGCCAGCAGCAGCACCTCGATGCCCTTCTTGCGGAATACCTCGAGGTGCGGGCTGTTGCTGGCGGCTGCATGGCTGTCGGCCGTGATGTAGTAGATCTTCTCCTGACCCGGCTTCATGCGGCCGACGTAGTCGGCGAGCGACACCTCCTGCGTGGCGCTCCCGGACTGCGTGGTGGCGAACCGGCACAGCTTCGCGACGCGTTCGCGGTTCGCCAGGTCTTCGCCCACGCCTTCCTTCAGCACCTTGCCGAACTCGGTCCAGAACGTCGTGTACTTCTCCTGCTGGTTCTCGGCCAGGTCGTCGAGCATCGACAGCACGCGCCGGGTGCAGCCGGCGCGGATCGCGTCGATGTCCCGGCTCTGCTGCAGGATCTCGCGCGACACGTTCAGCGGCAGGTCGTTCGAATCGACCACGCCACGCACGAAACGCAGGTAGGCAGGCAGCAGCTGCTCGGCATCGTCCATGATGAACACGCGGCGCACGTACAGCTTCAGGCCACGCTTGTGCTGGCGGTCGTAGAGGTCGAACGGGGCACGCGACGGAACATAGAGCAGGTGGGTGTACTCCTGCTTGCCTTCGACGCGCGCGTGCGCCCAGTCCAGGGGATCCTGGTAGTCGTGCGCGACATGTTTGTAGAACTCGTTGTACTGCTCGTCCGTGATGTCGGCCTTCGGACGCGACCAGAGGGCCGAGGCCTGGTTCACCGTCTCGCGCTCGGACTCGGTCACATAGCCGGATTTCTCCGCATCCCAGCGCTGCTTGTGCATGCGCACCGGCAACGTGATGTGGTCCGAATACTTGCGGATCACGTTGCGCAGGCGCATCGCATCGAGGAAATCGTCTTCCCCGTCGCGCAGGTGCAGCGTGACCTCGGTGCCGCGCGCCGCGCGCTCGATCGGCTCGAGCGTGTACTCGCCGTCACCGGTGGACTGCCAGAGAACGCCCTGGCCTGCCGGCGCGCCGGCCCGGCGGGTGCTGACGGCCACCCGGTCGGCGATGATGAACGCCGAATAGAAGCCCACGCCGAACTGGCCGATCAGGTTGGCGTCCCTGGCCTGGTCACCGGAGAGCCTGGACAGGAACTCGCGGGTTCCGGACTTGGCGATCGTGCCCAGGTTATCGATCACCTCCTGGCGGGTCATGCCGACGCCGTTGTCGGCGATGGTGATCGTGCGTGCGGCCGGATCAAAGCCGACGTCGATCACGAGGTCGGCCTCGCCCTCGAACAGGGAACCCTCGCTCAGCGCCTCGAACCGCAGCTTGTCGCAGGCATCCGAAGCGTTGGAGATCAGTTCGCGCAGGAAGATTTCCTTGTTGCTGTAGAGCGAATGCACCATCAGGTGCAGCAGCTGTTTCACTTCGGCCTGGAAGCCGAGGGTTTCGCGGCCGCTGGCGGCCGGTGCATTGTCGGAAGCGGTGGAGGTATCGGTCATGTCGTCGTGCACCCGGAAAATGACGTTAGCGAAGCGTAAGCAGAAGATATCGGGCTGTCGGTGACGGATTTCAAGCCGCTGGCGCCGCATCCGCGCCCGGACCTGCCGCCGCGCGTTCCGGCGAGACCGGCAGCACGACGACGAAGCGGGCACCGCGCCCTCCTGCAGCGGCCTTCAGCTGAACCCGCCCGGCGTGTGCCCGCGCGATCTCGCGAACGATCGCCAGGCCGAGTCCGGCCCCTTCGGTGCCGGTGCCCAGTACCCGATGGAAGCGCTCGAACACCCGCTCGCGTTCGGAATCCGCGATGCCCGGCCCGTTGTCTTCCACCGTCAGCGCGACCTTCGGACAGCCATCCTCCAGCACACGCTCGACGCGAACCGTCACCACGCCGCCGGACGGGGTATAGCGCAAGGCATTGTCGATCAGGTTGCCCAGCATCTCGGTGAGCATCAGCGCGTCCCCGGACACCCGGAGCGCGCCCTCGGTACGGCGACATCCGGCCTCGAAGCCGAGGTCGATCGAGCGTGCAATCGCCTGCGGCACCCAGTGTTCGGCCACCTGGCGTGCGATGTCGACGATATCGACCGGGCAGTGGGCCATCGGTTCGGCCCGACCCGGTTCGGCCCGTGCCAGGGACAGCAGCTGGTTGACCAGGCGCGCATTGCGATCGGCCGCCGAATGGATCTGCGCCAGCCGCTCCCGGGTCTCGGCGGGGGTGGACGCCCGCTGGGCCAGTTCGACCTGGGTCTTCAGCGCGGCGGTCGGCGTGCGCAGCTGGTGCGCCGCATCGGCGACGAACCGCTGCTGTGCCGCCAGCGTCTTCGACATGCGCGCGAGCAGGTCGTTCAGCGAGCGCACCAGACGGCGCAGTTCGG
>JBILGF010000073.1:0-9587 GCA_044351195.1 Burkholderiales bacterium | reverse complement strand
GGTCGCTGCCGTGGAGCGTGGATCAGGCGTGCATGCCGGGCGCGGTACCGGCGGCGTTGGCGCGCGCCTGCCGCAGCACGCGCCCGGCGAGCACCCGGGCCAGGTGCACGCGGTAGTCAGCGGTGGCATGCACGTCGGACCCGGGATCGAGGTACTGCCCGATCGGCGCGACGGCCGCCTCGATCGCCGCATCCTCGAGTCGTGTGCCATGGAGTTCGCGCACGACGGCATCGACCGACACCGGTACCGCCGCTGCGCCGCCGATGCCCAGGACCGCGCGCACGCAACGTCCAGCGGAATCGATCTCGACCTGGGCGCAGGCCGCGACGATCGCGTAGTCGCCGTGCCGGATGCTCACTTCGTCGAATGCACTGCCGATGCGCTCGCCCTGCCAGATCGGCCAGTGCACTTCGGCCAGGCATTCGTCGGGCTCGGTGGCGGTCATCATCGGCGCCTGGAAGAACTCCGATGCCTGCACCTGGCGCTCGCTGCCGCTGCGGCGAAGCACGAACGCCGCGCCGAGCGTCTGCGCGACCAGCGGCAACTCGGCCGAGGGGTCGGCCTGTACCAGGCTGCCACCGACCGTGCCCCGATTCTTGGTCTGCACATGACCGACCCAGAGCAGCCCCTGACGGATCAGCGGTACCGCCCGCGCCACTTCCGGGTCGCGTTCGACATCGGCCTGGCGCAGCCCCGCACCGGTGACCCAGAAACCGGCTTCGCGCCGGCTCGCCTTCAGTTCGTCGATCTCGTTGACGTTGATCAGCCACGACGGCCGCGCCAGCCGCATCGCCATCATCGGCACCAGGCTCTGCCCGCCGGCGAGCAGCTTGGCATCCGACCCATGTTCGGCAAGCAGGCTGCAGGCCTGCGCCACGCTGCAGGCCTTTGCGTACTCGAAAATCGCAGCCTTCATCGTTTCTCCTGGACCTTCGATGGCCACCGGCGCCGGGACGGGTGGCACCGGCGCCGGGCGTTCAGCCCGGACGATCAACCTCGGACGATCAACCTCGGACGATCAACCTCGGACGACCGACTCCGGACGTTCAACCCCGGACGTTCAACCCTTGACGCGGTTGCGGTACTCGTTCGTGCGCGTATCGATCTCGATCCGGTCGCCGATGTCGCAGAACAGCGGCACCGGGATCTCGAAACCGCTCTTGAGCTTCGCCGGCTTGAGCACCTTGCCCGAGGTATCGCCGCGCACCGCCGGCTCGGTGTAGACGACCTCGCGTACCAGCGTCTGCGGGATCTCGACCGAGATCGGACGCTCGTTGTAGATCACCACTTCGGCCGGCATGCCCTCTTCGAGATAGTTGAGCGCATCGCCCATGTTGTCGCCGTCGATGTCGTACTGGTTGAACTCGGCATCCATGAACACGTAGGACGGGTCTGCAAAGTAGGAGAAGGTCACTTCCTTGCGCTCGAGCGACACCATGTCGAACTTTTCGTCCGCCCGATACACCGACTCTGCCGCAGTGCCCGAGAGCAGGTTCTTGAGCTTCATCTTCACCACCGAGGCGTTACGCCCCGACTTGCTGAACTCGGCCTTCTGCACGACCATCGGATCCTTGCCGACCATGATCACGTTGCCCGGGCGGACTTCCTGTGCGGTTTTCATTTGAGCACCACTGAATCGTTGTGAAACGTTGGACGGGGGACTGAAACAGGCAATTCCGGAAAGCCCGCTATTTTAGCTGCTCCCGGCAGAAACCCGCCAGTCGCGACACGAGGTCCGGCTGCCCGGCAAGGCGCGTGGCCAGGCGCGCCGCCCGGTGCCGCAGGTCCGGCAGGTTCTCGATGACCGCCGTCCATGCCGCGGCGACCTGCAGCCCGCACCCGGCCGATGCCCCGCCGCAACCGTTCCACGCCCGCTGCAGGTCCGACCAGCCATCGCGTGGCAGCAGGCCCGCGTCCGGATCGCGGGTCGCCGCCATGAATGCCTCGAGCTTCGGGCACTGCGCATCGGCCTGCTGCGGATACAACTGCCAGCACAGCGGCCGCGCGGCCCACAGCGCACGCACCAGCGAGTCTTCGCCACGCACGAAGTTGAAATCGCTGGACCAGAGCAGTCGGTCGTAGTCCCGCTGCGACAGGAACGGCAGCCAGCGCGCCTGCAGGGCGCCGGTGGTGGCGGTGGTGGCGGTGGCAGCGATGGTGGCGGTGGCAGCGATGGGGGCGGTGGCAGCGGCCGGCCCGGCGGCACGCGTGCCGGCCGCCGGGCCGCCCTGCGCGGCGCACGCAACGACCGCGCCGGCTGCCGAGAACCATGTGGCCGCATCATCGGCCAGCGGACCGGGCGCCAGCGCCAGAAGCACCGGACGCGACCCCTGCGCCATCGCATCGAGCAGCCCCCGGAGGCCGGGGTTGCGGTAACCGAACAGAGAGACGACCGTGGTGCCCTCGGCCGGCGGTGCGAATCCCAGCGCGTGCCAGAACCGCGCCGCGGACCCGGCGTCGGCATCGGCCGCCTCGCGCGCCGCCACCAGGCCGGGCTCGCGCAGCAGCCCTCCGGCCTGTGTGCCGGGCCCGGGACAAAAGAAGAACCGGCGGATGTCCAGCGACGGATGTGGCGACGCCATGGCGTGCACGCCGGTCGCCCAGTCCTCGGCGCTCAGGTACTCGAGCACGATCCACAGCGCCTGCGGCCGGCGCAGGGCAAGCGCCTCGGCATAGGCGTCGGGCAGCCCGTTGCCGAACGCATCGATCGCGACATCGGGCAGGTCGGTGCAGGGCATGGGTGACGACAGGCGGCAGACCTGCACCGCGTCGAGCCACTGGTCGGCAGCGGCCGCGTCCAGCGCGGGCTGGAGTGCGGCGAGCACGTCGAGCCGGTCGATCCACAATCGCACGGCGAATCCATGGTCATTCGCCAGCGCGCGTGCGAGCCGCCAGCACACCGCGGCATCGCCGAAGTTGTCGACCACGCGGCAGAACACATCCCACCGCTGCACAGCGGACGTCGGCTTCATCGCACGGGGCGGCAAGGCAATGGCATGGGCGAACCGCCGGTTGGCGGCCAGGATGGGCAATGGCGGGAGTCTGGCGGGGGCATGGCGGGCGACGCGGTTTCGATGCGTGCGTGCATGCCGATACTACCGCCCGACATGAGCCCGCCGATGGCATCAGGGTCGGCCATCATGCGATCCTTCTGCGCCATGGATCCCTACACGCTCTGGGCGCTGCTGCTTTCGGGATTGGCCGGGGTGTCCGGCTGGACGATGCTGGCGGCTGCACGCGGCCGGCGCGCGCGCGCCGATGCACTCGCGCGACAGGCCGTTTCGATTCCCGCAGCGCTGATCGTACCGTTGCACGATCACCTGCTGGATACCGCGCTGGCGCACTACGGCGAGCGCGAGTTGCGCGCGGGACGCACGCTGCTTGAATTCGCGATCGCGGTGCAGGACCGGCACCACGAACTCGCCGGGCACGCGCATGGGCCGCTCAACCGGGCGAGGATCCGGTCACGACTGCTGCCGGCAGCCCATCGCCTGCGCGGCGATCCGAACCCGTTTCGCGTGCGCGAGTTCCGCGAGACATTCCTGCTCGCGCTCGACGGACAACGCGATCCTGACCAACTCGAACCCCTGGTGCTCGCGTTCAGGCAGGTGCATGCCGGCAAGACACCCACGGCCTGACGGAAACGGGCAGCCCGGTGCGGCCGCTACTGCGCGCGGCCGGATCAGCCGGCGCGCCGGGTGAACGTCACCGAGCGCCAGGCCAGCCCGCTGTCCTCCCGGCTGACTTCGATGTCCCCGGTCGCTTCGTCGCTCTCGCGCACGGTGAAGGCAAGCCCGAGCGGGGGCAGCGCATCTTCCTTCCACTCGAGCCTGTAGCGGGTGGCGATCGCGTCGGCATCCAGGCGGGGCAGCTTGCCATCGGCCGGCTCCAGCAGGTCCAGCTCACCCTCCCAGCTGTCACCGGCACTGGTGATGCCACCGGTGCTGTTCGCGTAGGGAAGCAGCCCGTTGCGCGCCACCAGCCGCGACAGCACCGCGACGCCGACTGCATCGACCGCCGGTGCCGACAGCGTCGGCAGCGCGAGCAGGGACACCACGGGTGGCACCGGGTCGGCGAGCACCGCTGCGAGCAGGTCGCCGCTGCGCTCCGGATGCCTGAACAGCGCGCGCAGGTCGGCGCGCAGGTCGGTGGCGACGTTCGCTGCCAGGATGCGGGACGGGGCGCGCGGATAGCCGATACGGAACGGGGCGCCGATGAAATACAGCCCCGCACAGGGCGGCAGCCTTGCCCGCAGGTCGGCGAACGGCTGCCACTGGATGCGTACGGTCAGGTCCATCGGCAACCGCCCCTGGCGGCGCGCTTACTCACGCACGACCTCGACCTTCAGCGCCTGGGTCACTGTCGCGCGGCGCGTCTGCAGGAAGATGGCCGCATGGCGACCATAGGCTGCGATGAAGCGCGGCTCGCCCAGAACCACTGCGTAATGCGTGCGGTCGAGCATCGACTGGCGCAGGTTCTTCAGCATCTCTTCGGTGACCGGCGGCGAGCGCAGCGACACCACGAAATGCTCCCCGGTCTCGGGCCGCAGCCGGATCGGCGGCGCCAGCGCCGCCGAAGAGGGCTTGACCAGCGGCTGGTAGGCGACCAGGAATTCGAGCACGCTGTCGTCTCCCCCGGTGACCGGACGCCCGATGCGAACGTCCGCCACACGGCCGACCCAGACCACGGTCGGCTGCACCCCCGCCTTGTTGCCGATCGTCGCCTGTGTCTCGCGCGGTCCCCAGGCCCACTCGATACCACCGACGCCGTCGATCAGGTGGGTCGGATCGGACGCACCGGCCGGGGCAGGCGCCGAGCGGATTGCGGCGCCGACCGACGGTGCGGGAAACACGGCGGTCGACGGAGACTGGATCTGCGCCAGCGCCGGCGCCTGCAGGCCGGATAGCAGGATCGCCGACGACAGCAGCGGCGCCAGACGCAGCAAGGCGTTCAGGATGGCTGCTCCGCAGGCGACTTCGACCAGCGGCCGAACAGCGCGGTGCCGAGCGCGGCAAACAGAAGATGAGCGCCGTAGACGTACCACATGAGCATGTGTCCGGGGGTCGGAAACACCGATCCGTAGAGCAGCTGGTTGAGCAGCGGGATGAGCACGGTCTGGATCAGGCCGATCACGCCGAGGATGGCCGACAGCACGCGGACCAGCCCGACCAGGTCGCCGCGGCGCAGGTACAGCACCAGCAGCCCGACCTCTACCAGCGACAGGAAGGCCGCGCCCAGCGGCATGCGGTTCGCGCGCAGCAGGTTCGGATCGGTCTCGGACAGGCCGGAGGCGATCAGCCAGCCATAAAAGACCAGCGCGATGCCGATCGCCAGCAGGAAGTTGATCGAGACAAGGCGTCGTGCAGCGAACATCGGCGTGAGGTGGAGCGAAGAGGTGGGGCGACGTGATGGGGCGAAATGCTGGGTCGAAGTGCCGGGTCGAGCTCCGTATGCTAACCCGGCACCGGGCCGATGGCCCTGCGGCGGGTGCTGCCGGGGTGCTGCCGGGGTGCGGCCGGGGTGCTGCCGGGGTGCGGCCGGGGTGCGGCCGGGGTGCGTTGGCGGTCCCAACTGCCGGCAACCGCTGGCACCCCGCGCGCGGGGCCGGACATCGGCCACCGGACCGGACACTGGCAGCCGCTCTGCTACCCTCGATTTCCGATCGAATACCAGCCTGCCCGGACGCCGCGTGACCGTACTGCTTGAACTGCTCGATGTCACCAAGCACGTGGGCATCGACCGCCCGCGCGCCCTGTTCGAAGGGCTGTCGCTGTCGGTGCAGGCTGGCGAGTCGGTGGCGCTGGTGGGGGAATCGGGCACCGGCAAGTCGACCCTGCTCAACCTGATGGCCGGACTCGACCGGGTCGACCGGGGCACGGTCCGCCTGGGCAGCGTCGACCTGGCCACGCTCGATGACGATGCACTGGCGCGGCTGCGCCGCCAGCGCATCGGGTTCGTGTTCCAGGCCTTCCACCTGCTGCCGCAGCTCACGCTGTTGCAGAACGTCGCGCTGCCGCTGCAGCTGATCGACGTGCCGCGCGGCGAGGCACGCCTGCGGGCGCTTGCGATGCTCGAGGCGGTCGGCCTGGGCGACCGTGCCGACGATCCGGTGCAGATGCTCTCGGGCGGCGAATCGCAGCGGGTGGCCGTCGCCCGTGCACTGGTGCACCGGCCGGCACTGGTGCTGGCCGATGAGCCGACCGGCAACCTGGACAGCGACGCGGCCGACGGCGTGCTTGCACTGCTGCGTACCCAGGTCAAGGCCCATGGCGCGGCCCTCGTGCTGGTCACCCATTCGATGCGCGCAGCGGCGAGCGCCGATCGGGTGCAGCGGCTGACCGCGCATGGCGTGGCGGCCGATCCTGCACCGGCATGAGCGGTATCCGCACAGACGGCGGCGGCGCGCACGGCGAAGGCGCGAACCGCGGCGGCTGGCTTGCCGGCCTGGCGCCGCTGTCGGCCTGGATGGCTGGCGCGGCGCAGGCATCGGCGGGGCGCACGCTGGCGGTGGTGATCGCGATCGCGATCGGCGTCGGCATGGGGCTGGCGGTATACCTGATCAACCGCACTGCGCTCGACGAGCTCAGCGGGGCGGTGCAGTTCCTGCTCGGCGATACCGACCTGGAACTGCGCGGGCCGCGCGATGGCTTCGACGAGTCGGCCTATGCGCGCGTGGCCCGGCTGCCCGAGGTCGAGGCCGCCTCGCCGGTGGTGGAGGCCAATGCGCGCATCGAAGGCACGCATGCCGGAGCCGCAGCCTCGCTGCGCGTGGTGGGCATCGACGTGCTGCGCGTCGGGCCGCTCAATGCCGGGCTGGTGCCGGAGGTTGCGCGCACCGCGGGGGCGAGCGACGGCGACCGCCGATCGACCGGCGAACTGTTCGATGCCGACACCGTGTTCCTGTCCCCCGCTGCGCTCGAATGGCTGGGCGTGAGGGCAGGCGACCTGCTGCAGGTGCGGGTCGGCGCGGTGCTCAAGCCCTTGCGCATTGCCGGTACGCTGCCTGGCGCCCCGCGCGGGCAGCGGGTGGCGGTAATGGACATCGGCGCCGCGCAGTGGCAGTTCGATCGCCTCGGCGTGCTGCACCGGATCGACGTCAAGCTGCGCCAGGGGACGGACGAGGCACGGGCGCGGGCGGCGCTGTCTGCCGTGCTGCCCGAGGGCGTGCACATCACCACCCCGGAGGATGCGAGCAAGCGCACATCAAACCTGTCGCGCGCCTACCGGGTGAACCTCAACGTGCTCGCGCTGGTGGCGCTGTTCACCGGCGCGTTCCTGGTGTTCTCGACCCAGGCACTGTCGATCGTGCGGCGGCGGCCACAGATCGCCCTGCTGCGCGCACTGGGGGCGAGCAGCGGACGCATCACGCGCATGCTGGTGATCGAGGCACTGGTGGTCGGCGCTGCCGGCGCAGCCGTCGGCGTCGCACTGGGCATCAGTGTCGCCGCGATCGCCATCGCACGCTTCGGGGCAGACCTGGGCGGGGGTTACTTCCCCGGGATAGAACCGCGGTTCGCGCTGGAGCCGTTCGGTATCGCACTGTTCTTCGTGCTCGGGGTGCTGGCAACGCTCGCGGGCAGCGCCGCACCGATCATCGCAGCGCGCCGTGAACCGGTGGCCAGCGGACTGCGCGCCTTCCCGCAGGCCCTGCCCTCCCAGGGTTCACAGGCGGGCGTAGTACCCGGGCTGGTGCTGGTCGGTGTCGCCGCAGTGCTGGTGGCGCTGCCCGCATGGTCAGCGCTGCCGCTGGCCGGCTACCTGGCGATCGCCCTGCTGCTGGTGGCCGGCATCCTGCTGACCCCGTCGATCGCACGCCGGGTGTTCCATGCCATCGAAGGTGCGCTGCGCCGTACCGATGTGCCCGCATGGCTGCAACTGGCCGCCAGCCGCGCGCGTGCAGCCACCGGCATGACCACGCTCGCGCTGGCGAGCGTGGTCGCTGCCTTCGCGGTGATGGTGGCGATGGCGATCATGGTGTCGAGCTTCCGCAGCTCGGTCGACCAGTGGCTGGTGTCGGTGCTGCCGGCCGATCTGTACCTGCGCAGCGCGAGCACTGGCGACACCGGCTACCTGTCGGAGCCCGACCTGGCGCTGATCCGTGCCCTGCCTGGCGTGGCAGCGCTCGAGGCGCTGGGTACCAGTTCGCTCACGCTCGACCCGCTGCGCCCGGCGGTCGCGCTGATCGTGCGCCCGATCGATGCCGCCGACCCGGGCGCACGGCTGCCGCTGATCGGCCGCGCCGTGCCGGCGCCGCAAGGCCAGGTCGCAGTCTACGTTTCGGAACCGGTGGCGCGCATCTACGGACTGCAGCCGGGTGACAGGGTGACGCTCGCGCTGGGCGGACAGGCCGTCGAGTGCTTCGTCGCGGCGGTCTGGCGCGACTACTCGCGCCAGTTCGGCGCGATCACCGTCGACACGGGCGACTATCGCCGGTTCGTGCCTGACGCACGACCGACCGACGCGGCGTTATGGCTGGCACCGGGTGCGACCGCGGCCGAGGTGACCGCCGGACTCGCTGCCGCCCTGCCCGGGTTCGAACGCTTCGAGCTCGCCGAGCCCGGCGCGATCCGCGCCTACAGCCTGCGCATCTTCGATCGCAGCTTCGCGATCACCTACCTGCTCGAGGCGGTGGCGGTGGTGATCGGCCTGTTCGGCGTCGCCTCGACCTTCAGCGCCGAGGCGCTGGCACGCGGGCGCGAATTCGGCGTGCAGCGCTGCCTGGGCATGACCCGGCGCGAGATCGCACTCCAGCTGGCCGCAGAGGGAGCGTTGTTCGCCGCGCTCGGGGCGTTGATCGGTGGCCTGCTCGGCCTCGCGATCAGCCTGGTGCTGATCGACGTGATCAACCCGCAGTCGTTCAACTGGACGATGCCAATGGACCTGCCCACCGGCTTCCTGGCCGTGCTGGCAGTGGCGCTGGTGCTGGCAGCGTCGGTGACGGCGGTGGTGAGTGCGCGCGGCGCGCTGTCGGCGGCAGCGGTGCAGGCGGTGAGGGATGACTGGTGAGGCACGATCGGCCATGGATGATCGACGCGTGGCGACACACGGGAAGCGGACGATGACCGGCTTCGCCCGTCGCAGGCGCCTGCTCGCCGCCCTCGCCGCGCTGCCGTCGCTGCCGGCGCAGACGCCCCCGGCGGCGGCGCAGCCCGCGGCCATCGCGCCGAAGCACCTGTCGCCCGGGCGGCCGGCGTATCCGGTCGTGCGCCGTGGCATGCCGCTGGCCTTTCCGCGCGACTTCGGCGCGCACCCTGACTACCGCACCGAGTGGTGGTACGCCACCGGCTGGCTGCAGGCGCAGGGCACGGCCCATGCAAAGGCACCACCCCTGGGCTTCCAGGTCACGTTCTTCCGATCCCGGCCGCAGATCGACACGCGAAACCCGAGCCGCTTCGCGGCGCAACAGCTGGTGCTGGCACACATCGGCCTGTCGGACGAGCGGCAGCGTACCCTCCTCCATGACCAGCGCACCGCGCGCGCCGGATTCGAACTCGCCGGCAGCAGCATGACCGACACCGATGTCTGGATCGACGATTGGCGTTTCACGCGCCGGCCGGTGGCTGCCCGCGGCGGCAGCGGCGCCAGTG
>JBILGF010000415.1:0-3221 GCA_044351195.1 Burkholderiales bacterium | reverse complement strand
GTCGCTCTCGCCGGTGGACGTGATCTCGATCGGCCCTGCGTCGGTTGCCCGCGAGTTGACGCTGGAGATCGTTGCGCTCACCAGCGCGATCTGGCCGCCGCGAATGACGATGCGTCCCGGCGCCAGCGCAGGACTGGTCACGCTCTCGGCAATCAGTTGCGCACCGAGGCTCGCCGTGATCGTGCCCTGCGCCATGCCCGGCGTCGGCGTGAGCGCCGCATCGAGCGCAAACTCGCCTGCGCCCGCCGCGCTGGCGATGCGCAGATCGCCCCCGCGGCTGCGTAACCGTGCCGCCAGGCCGCTGATCGCGAAGTTGCCGCCGACGTAGGACGCGTCCTTGCCGGGCGCTGCATTGAGCGCGGACGAGGTGATGGTGATCGGCGCCGGCGCCGGCCCGAGGAAGCCGAACGCCGCCGGTGCCGCCACCGACAGCACGCCCGGGTCGACCGCGACTGCCTCGAAGCGCGTGCCGTCGCCCATCCGGATGTAGTTCGCGGTGGTCGCATGGAACGACCCGGTCAGGTCGAGCGTCGCCCCGCTGCCGAACAGAATGCCGGCCGGATTGATCAGGTAGAGGTTGGCGCCGGCGATCGATGTCCCCAACCGCCCGTTGATGCTGGACGCGGTGCCGCCGGTGACCCGTGCGAGCACGTTGCCCACCGACGCCGGGCCGCTGAACATCGCGCTGCCGCCGGTGGGTACGTTGAACGCGGCGAAGCTGTGGAACAGGTTGGCGCCGGTCTGCCTGCCGAGCGAGGCGGCGATGGTCACATTGGCGCCGGACAGCGTCGAGGCCGCACCGAGCGTCCCATCGGTCACGATCTGGGCGCTGGCTGGGGTCATCACGCCGATTCCGGCAGCAACGATAGCCATCCGATCGAGCCGGTAATGGCGCCTGATGCGCTTCACAGCATCATCTCCCAAATCAATCTACGCGTTATCTTGACGGAGGTCTTGGCTCTGAACAAGGCCAGGATTACGTACGGTGACCGAAGCCTACTGCGGGTTCGCGCCTGGACACCTGTGACTTTTTCACATTCTGACACGCGGTCGATTCGGTCAGGCCGGACTGCCCTGACAGTCTGACTCGACGCTCGCCGTGCACTCGGGCGTGCTTGCCGGCCTTGCTCGGTGTCGGTGCCAGTGGAGCGGGTGCTGTGCAAGCAGGTCTCAGGATTGCGACTTCGAACCGGCGCCTGACCGCACCGTTCTGGTTGTTGCCCGCACCGACGTACCCGCTTGGCCCCCCTTCCCGTGCAAGGGCAATGCAAGGCCAGCCCGCAGGCCGCGCCAGACGTGGGCGCAGGACCGCCAGAGCAGAGCGCTGGCGTACCGGAGGCCCTGGCGCAGCTGACGGGCACGTTCTGCTCGCGCCCGGGCGCGCAGGTCATGCAGGGCCTGAGCGTCGAACTCGGGATACGAACGGGTCGGGCTGGCGTTGACATTCAGATCGCGGTGCAGGTCGTTCATGACGGGTACCTCTTTTCAGACAGCGAGAGAGAGCAGCAGACCGCGGTCTGGCTGGGCCAGGGACGCACGGCAGCGGTTACCGTCACTCTAGGGAGTCAACGCGCAGGCATCTGTGTGCGGTTTACCAGTTCGATGTGACCGATTCACACATCTCCTCCGGCGAGTGCCCGCCCCCCGATCATTGCGCGCGCTGCGCGTGCTGCCCGGATCTGCGCTCAGCGCCAGCACTTCGCCGACCCGCCGCATCCCGGGCGAGCTTGCCCGGACCGAACACGCGCAGCGGCGATATAGCCAATCGACCAGAGTGCCGGCTCGACACTGCACGCATCGCTGGTGATGCGGGTGATCAGGTCACCATGGATCGAGGTACGCAGCCGTGACAACGGCAACCGCTGGGTATGTTCGAACACCCGGGCGCGTACCTCGCCCGGTACCGATGCACACAATCGCGCCTGCAGGTACTCGTGCAGCATGCCAGCTGCACCGGAGAACAGTGCGGCCACCACCAGCAGGACCATCAGATCAACCTGGCCCTTCAGAATCGCGTCGACTTGCGCGGCAGTGCCCGCAAGTCTAGATTGCGCGATCCGATCCCGGATCGTCCTGGCGACGATGGGCGCGCGATGGGAACGCGATTGGAACGCAACAGGCGCCCGACAGGCACGCAATGGACACCAGCGAAGATCAGACTTCTGGCAGTGACGACCGGGCGCTGACCGAGGCGTTGGCGGCCCACGGCGTGGTGCGCCGGTTTCCGCGCAACGCGGTGATCATCACCGAAGGGGACACATCGGACAGCCTGTACGTCATCATCACCGGTCGGGTGAAAGTCTATCTCGCTGACGAGACGGGTCGCGAAGTGGTGCTCAATGTGCACGGGCCAGGAGAGTACATCGGCGAGATGTCGCTGACCGAGGGCGCACGTACTGCTTCTGTGATGGCGCTGGAAACCTGCGAACTGTCGATCGTGAGTCAGAGCGCGTTCCGGCAGTTCATTGCACAGAATCCGGACGCCACCTATCACCTGATCCGCAAGCTGATCCGTCGTCTGAAGGTCGCCTCCGATGGCGTGCGCAATCTCGCCCTGCTCGATGTTTATGGCAGAGTCGCGCGCCTGCTGATCGATCTGGCCGAGGAACGGGACGGCAGCATGGTGGTGCCGGAGCCACTGACCCAGCAGGAAATCGGCAACCGCGTGGGATGTACACGCGAAATGGTGAGCCGCATCTTCTCTGATCTGACCGCCGGCGGCTACATCCGGTTCGAGGGCAGGCACATTCACATTCTTCGCACGCTGCCCAAGGATTGGTGAGGTCGGCCGGCACGCCTGGCAACCGATCACGGATAGAACGGGCAGAGCGTGAGCTTGATCGAGAAGTCCTCGCCGGCACGCAGTCCGGTCCGGTTGTCGGGTGCCGGATAGGCAAGCGCGATCGATTACCGGCGACGAGGTCGGGTCTTCATCGCGCCAATGCAAAACTCAAGACTTGACCCCATTTCCCACCATTTCCCGCATCGGATGCTCCCGCGTTGACGCTTCTGCTTGCTCTCGCCTCGGCGTTCGCCTTCGCCTGCGCGATGATCGCGAGCAACGTCGGCCTGCGCCACATGAGCGCCCGTGCCGGGGTGGCGGTGAGCGTGCCGTCTGCGGCGGTGCTGTTCTGGCTGGCGCTGCCGGCGTTCATCGATCCGGCACTGGCGGCGGCGCCGATCAGTGCGCTGGGGATATTCCTCGTCGTCGGGCTGTTCTT
>JBILGF010000054.1:0-10780 GCA_044351195.1 Burkholderiales bacterium | reverse complement strand
GGCTGCCGCGCGACAGCCAGCGATCGAGCGTCGGCGTTACCACCCCGCGCATGACGGTGGCGGCGTCGCCGTGGTCCCACAGAAGGGCGGGAATGAGGAGTTCCAGATGCAAGTGTTCGTCGGGTCCGGGAAGGTGGACGGCCGAGGCCGGTGCGCGCGCAGTCTAGCATCGGGTGCGACCGGTGCAGTCGCGTGCCGGCGCTGGCCGGGCGCTGCTTGTGGCACACTTTGCGCGCCGCCACCGGCTGCACGAGAAACAGACGACCGATCCGTGTCCCCCTACGAGCTGTTCGTCGGGCTGCGCTACACGCGCGCCAAACGCAGCAACAACTTCATCTCATTCATCTCGCTGGTGTCGACGCTGGGCATGGCGCTGGGCATCGCCGTGCTGATCACCGTCGTGTCCGTGATGAACGGCTTTCAGAAAGAGGTGCGCGACCGCATCCTCGGCGTCCTTGCCCATGTCCAGATCTCCGGGATCGAGGGCGGGCTCAGCGATTGGCCGGCTATCGCCGCGAAGGCCGAGGCGAATCCGGCGGTGCGCGGCAGTGCGCCCTATGTGCTCGCACAGGGCCTGCTCGGCAACGACCAGGTGGTACGTGGCGCGATCATCCGGGGCATCCTGCCCGAGCGCGAGGCGCGGGTGGCCGATTTCGAGACCTATCTGCGTGCCGGCTCGATCGAGGCCCTCGTTCCGGGCAGCTTCACCACGGTGCTGGGCATCGAACTGGCGCGTGTGCTGGGCGTCGGCGTGGGCGACAAGGTGCTGCTGATTGCACCGCAGGGGCAGATCACGCCGGCCGGGGTGATCCCGCGGCTCAAGCAATTCACCGTGGTCGGCGTGTTCGAGGCTGGCCACTTCGAGTTCGATTCCGGACTCGCGCTGGTGCACATGGAAGACGCGCAGAAACTGTACCGGATGGGCGACACGGTCTCGGGCGTGCGGCTGAAGCTCGCCGACATGTTCCAGGCGCCGCGTATCGCGCGCGAGATCGCGCGCGAGATGACCCAGGATGCCATGGTCTCCGACTGGTCGAGGCTCAATGCCGGCTGGTTCCGCGCGGTGGAGATCGAGAAGCGGATGATGTTCATCATCCTGTCGCTGATCGTCGCGGTGGCCGCGTTCAACATCGTGTCGACGCTGGTGATGGTGGTCACCGAGAAGCGGGCGGATATCGCCATCCTGCGCACCCTGGGCTCGACGCCTTCCAGCATCATGGCCATATTCGTCATCCAGGGCGCGCTGATCGGCATCTTCGGGACGCTGCTCGGCGTGGGGGGCGGCGTGCTGCTTGCAGCCAACGTCGACGTGGTGGTGCCGTTCATCGAGCGCTCCTTCGGCATCCAGTTCCTGGCCAAGGATGTCTACTTCATCAGCGAGCTGCCGTCCGAGGTGCGGATGTCCGACGTCACCTTCGTCGGGTCGATCTCGCTGGTGCTGTCCTTCCTCGCGACGCTCTATCCCAGCTGGCGGGCGTCGCGAATCAACCCCGCCCAGGCACTTCGCTATGAGTGAACCGCGTCCGGTCGTGCTCGAATGCGAGGGGTTGTCGAAGATCTATCGCGAGGGCTCGGCACTCGGTGAGGTATCGGTGCTGCGCGGGGTGGACCTGCAGGTGCGGGCCGGGGAGCGCATTGCGATCGTCGGCAGTTCCGGGTCCGGCAAGAGCACGCTGCTGCACCTGCTCGGCGGACTCGACGCACCCACTGCGGGCCGGGTCAGCCTTTGCGCAGAGCGGGTCGACACGCTGGGGCAGGGCGCGCTGGCTGCCCTGCGCAACCGCGCGCTGGGTTTCCTGTACCAGTTCCACCACCTGCTGCCCGAGTTCTCCGCGCTCGAGAACGTGGCCATGCCGCTGCTGATCCGCCGGCTGCCGAGCGCGCAGGCCCTGCAGCGCGCCACGGCAGGGCTGCAGGCGGTCGGGCTCGGGCATCGGCTCGCGCACCGGCCGGGCGAACTCTCCGGCGGCGAGCGCCAGCGTGCCGCGCTCGCCCGGGCGCTGGTGACCGAGCCGGCGTGCGTGCTTGCCGATGAACCGACGGGCAACCTCGATCGCACCAATGCCGAGGCGATGTTCGAGCTGATGCTCGAACTCAATCGCGTGCGTGGCACCAGCCTGGTGATGGTGACGCATGACGAGCGGCTGGCCGCGAAGGCCGAACGCGTGCTGCGCCTCGAGGACGGGCGGCTGCAGCCTGACTGACACGCCGCGCGCAGCAGGCCGCTACCGGGCGTCCGTCCCGGCGGGAACGACCTGCAGGCGCGTCATGTCCGGCTTCGTTGCACCACGCGCAGGATGCCGTGGCGCACGAGATCGTCGTATACGGCAGGGTCTTCGAGCGAGCGTTTCAGCATGAACGCCGGTGCGCTCGCGCGCGACAGCCGCGGCAGCAGGAACGCGGCAATGATCACCAGCACGCCGGGGAACCAGTGCAGCAGCAACGCGATGCCGACCCCGGCACCCATGGTCGCCAGTTGCACCAGTGGCAGCAGCATCTGCGCTGCAAGGTATCGATAGGCGCCTTTCGGATCGATGTCGACGCGGATGCTGCCCTGCGCCCAGGCCGCGCGATACCCTGCATGGTCCATGGTCACCTGGCCCGGATTGCCGTCTGTGAGCGCCTCGTCTCTGGTCATGGTGTGCAGGCCGCGTCAGTGGAGCACGGGTTCCGGATCGAGGCTGCGCCACAGATACCAGGTGGCCACGGTGCGCCAGGGGTGCCAGAGCCCGGACAGCCGTTCAAGCTGGCGCGGCGGCGTTGGCTGGCCCTTGCTGTAGCCGCGCTCGATCGCCCGCCGCAGTCCGAGGTCGGCCAGCGGCAGCACATCGGGCCGTGCGAGATGGAAGATCAGGAACATCTGCACCGTCCAGATTCCGATGCCCCGGACCGCAACAAGCTGCTCGATGATGCGAGTGTCATCCATCCCTGCCCAGTCGTCGATGCATGCCGGGTGCGCCAGGAAGTGCCGGGCGAGGTCCTGCAGGTACTCGACCTTGCGTGCCGACAGGCCGCACGCCCGCAGCGCTGCCGGGTCGGCATCGAACACCTCGGCCGGAGCCACGGGAATGTACGCCTGCGACACGCGCGCCCACACGGACTGCGCCGCCTTCACCGATATCTGTTGCCCGACGATGGACCGGGCCAGCGTCTGGAAGGCATCGCCACGGCTGCCCACGCGCAGCGGTGGATGCCGGGCGATCAGGCCTGCCAGCAGCGGGTCGAGCGCCGCCAGTTCGGCGCATGCGCCGTTCCACCAGCGGGGCCGCCGCCCGGTCTGCATCGGTCCGCTACCCTTGCGCGCCCGGCACGGCGCGCTCAGCCGGCCGCTCGCCGTTGGCTGGCCCGACGCTTCCATGCCAGCACGACGTAAAGGCGCCATGTGCCGCGCACCGCGAAGTAGCCCGCTACCGCCATGAACACACCGAGCAGGAACAGGCCGAGCGCAAGTGGCCGGCCCATGCCGGTAAGCCAGTTCCACAGCGCGGGCAGCATGTCGAACCATCCCTGGTTGCCCAGGGGCTGCGGCTGCGGCACGTCCGCCGCAGGGCCCAGCCCCATCACGACGCTGCCGAGGTTGTACGCCACGATGTAGATCGGCACGATGGTCAGCGGATTGGTCCAGAACGTGCCGAACACCATCGCCGGCAGGTTGACCCGGAACAGGATCGCCAGCGCCGCACCTGTCAGGATCTGCAGCGGGCCGGGGATCAGACCGGTGAACAATCCGATCGCAACACCCCCTGCTACCGAGCGACGGTGCAGGTGCCACAGGTTATGGTGGGTGAGCAAAGAACCGAACTTCGCAAGGAATCGGTTTTCAACGATGCTCGAGTGGCTCGGCAGATATCTCTTGAAGAATTTTTTTGGCACGACGAACGTCTGCCCACGTTTGAGTTCGCGGACTGTAACTCATGCGCAGGGTCCGCACCAGCGGGCTCGTCTCGCCCGATGACGCTGGTCGGACCGGCGCTGTCCTGGGTCGCCGGAACCCTCCTGCTGCAGATGCAGGCGGAACTGCCATCCGGCAGCCGGCTGTTGCAGATAGCGCTGGCCAGCGGGTTCTTCCTGTTCGCCTGGATGCTGCTCGAGTGGCGCGCTGCCCGCCGGCAATGGCAGTGGCCATGCGGCGCGGTCGCGGCGTCTTCGCCGGCAGGCGATGGCCGGGTGCCGACCTGCGGCACCGCTCGCGCGAGGCTGTCCGCGCTGGCGCTGCTGGCCGCAGCCCTGCTCGCCGGGTTCACGTGGTCTGCCGCATGGGCGGTACTGCGCATGTCGGACGCGTTGCCGTCACAGTGGGAACGGCGCGACATCGAGGTGGTAGGAGTCATCGCCGGGATGGTCCAGCGCACCGAGCGCGGGGTGCGATTCGCCTTCGACATCGAGCAGGTACTGACCGACGGGGCCGTGGTCCCGCGCCGGGTGATCCTCTCCTGGTACGGAACCGGCGCTTCGCGCAGGATGGAGAACGCCACACATGCACACGATGCGGGCGCGGATACGGCGGCCGGCGTCCGGGTGCCGGTCGCGGCGCAGCGCTGGCAACTGGTCGTGCGGTTGCGCAGGCCGCATGCGAGCGTCAATCCGCGCGGGTTCGACGCGGAGGCCTGGCTGCTGGAACGCAACCTCAGGGCGACAGGCCATGTCCGGCGCGGTGTCGCGCGCATCGATGCCCGCGTGCCCCGCCCGGCTTACCTGATCGAGCGCGCACGCGAGTCGATCCGGGCGCGGTTCGAGCGCACGCTTCCGGGCGCGCCGTTCGTCGGCGTGCTGGCGGCGCTGGCGATCGGCGACCAGCAGGCGATCCCCGCAGGGCAGTGGGAGTTGTTCACGCGCACGGGAATCAACCACCTGATGAGCATCTCCGGCCTGCATGTGACGATGGTCGCCGCCCTGGCCTTCTGGCTGGTGGAGGTCGGGTGGCGCCGCAGCCGCACCTTGTCCGCACGCCTGCCGGCGCGCAAGGCAGCCGTGCTGGCAGGGCTGGCAGCGGCCTGCGCCTATGCGCTGCTGGCCGGCTTCTCGGTGCCCACCCGGCGCACCGTGTTCATGCTCGCGGTGATCGCCATCGCGCTCTGGCGCGAGCGCCGCACCGGCGCCGCCGGCGTCCTGTCCGGCGCGCTCCTGCTGGTGACGCTGCTCGATCCCTGGGCGGTGCTCGCGACCGGCTTCTGGCTGTCGTTCGGTGCGGTCGCGCTGCTGATGACCGTGTCGGCCGGCCGGATCGCGCGGCCGATGCCGCTGCGCGGCTGCAGGTACTGCCGGGTCATCGCCGAATGGGGGCGGGTGCAGTGGACGATCACGATCGGCATGGTGCCGGCGACCCTCGCACTGTTCTCGCAGGTGTCCCTCGTGTCCCCGATTGCCAACGCCATCGCGATCCCGCTGATCGGATCGGTGGTAGTACCGATGGCCGTGGTCGCCGCAGTGCTGCCGCTGCCGGGCTTGCTGCAGGCCGCCCACGTAATCACCGAGGTCACCCTGGTGCCGATCGCCTGGCTGGGTGGCCTGTCGTGGGCAGTCTGGGTGCAGCCGGCGCCGGCGGCATGGGTGAGTGCGCTCGCGCTGGCTGGCATCGGCTGGTGGTGCATGCCCGTCGGCTGGCCCGCACGCTGGCTCGGCATGGTCGCCCTGCTGCCGGCGCTGATGGCACGGGCTGGCGAGGTATCGCCTGGCACGGTCGAGGTCACGCTGCTCGACGTGGGGCACGGCCTGTCGCTGGTTGCGCGCACGGCCCGCCATGTGCTGGTCTATGACACCGGCCCTGCCTGGAGCAGCGATGCCGATGCCGGGTCGCGCATCGTGCTGCCTTACCTGCGGGCCGAGGGCATCCGCCGCATCGATACGCTGGTCGTCTCGCATGACGACATCGACCATTCCGGGGGTACGCTCTCGCTGCTGCGGGCGCTGCCGGTCGATGCCTTTCTGTCCGCGCTGCCCCCCGGGCATCCGGCACACGCGTTCGTGCTGCATCCGCTGCTCTGCCATGACGGGCAGGGGTGGACCTGGGACGGCGTGCATTTCCGGATGATCCACCCGCCCTGGGAAAGCCATGCCGGTGGGGTCTCCGACAACGAACGCAGTTGCGTGCTGCAGGTGGAGGCTGCGGGCGAGCGGCTGCTGGTCACCGGGGACATCGGGGCAAGGAGCGAGGCACGATTGGTACATGCAGCGCGCCAGCGCGGCGATGACGCATTGCGCGCCGATGTGCTGGTGGTGCCCCATCACGGATCGGGCAGTTCGTCCACGCCAGTCTTCGTCGATGCGGTGGCACCTCGGCTGGCGCTGATGTCGGTGGGCTATCGCAATCGCTTCGGCCATCCGCGCGCGGACGTCGTCGAACGCTACCGGCAGCGGCAGGCGGGGGTGGTTCGCACCGATCAATCCGGTGCGGTGAGGCTGACGCTGGGCACCGGCGACTGGCGCCTGCGCCAGGAGCGGGCCCGGGTGCGCCGCTACTGGCGGACACCGCCGTCGCCCGAGGCGCTGGCGGCGCCTGCAGCGCAACCCGGCTCTCCGGCTGCCGAGGCCGCACGCGCGCCCGGCACGCGCTGACAACAGGCCGGAGCGCCTTCGATCATCGGGGCCGGCGGTGACACCGTGGCCGATGGCGCGGGCGTGGCAGGCGGCTGCGCCAGGGTCAGAAGCCCGGGTCGATTCCGGGCCTGGCGGCAGACAGCACGCGCCGGAAGTCCTTCTTGATGCGCTCGAGCGCCGCGTCGTCGTCGGCTTCGAAACGCAGCACGATCACCGGGGTGGTGTTCGAGGCGCGTGCGAGTCCGAAGCCATCGGAGTACTCGACGCGCAGGCCGTCGATCGTGATCACGTCGGGCGCACCCTCGAAGGTGGCCGAGGCCTGCATCGCAGCGATCAGCGAATGGTTCTCTCCCTCGGGCAACGGGATGTTCAGCTCTGGCGTGCTCACGGCATCGGGCAGGCCATCGAGCGCGGCCGAGGGATCGGCCACTCGCGACAGGATCTCGAGCAACCGGGCCCCTGCGTACAGGCCGTCGTCGAAGCCATACCACCGCTCCTTGAAAAACACGTGGCCGCTCATCTCGCCGGCGAGCAGTGCGCCGGTTTCCTTCATGCGTGCCTTGATGAACGAGTGGCCGGTCCTCGACATCACCGGCACGCCGCCGCGGGCGGTGATCCACGGTGCCAGATTGCGCGTCGACTTCACGTCGTAGATGATCTGCGCGCCCGGATTTCGCGACAGGACATCGGCAGCGAACATCATCAGTTGCCGGTCGGGATAGATGATGTTGCCGCCGCGGGTGACCACACCCAGGCGGTCGCCATCGCCGTCGAACGCGAGTCCGAGTTCCGCGTCGCCATCCTTCAACGCCGCGATCAGGTCCTGCAGGTTGTGCGGTTGCGACGGATCGGGATGGTGGTTCGGGAAGTTGCCATCGACCTCGCAGAACAGTTCTTCGACGGTGCAGCCCAGGCGCCGGTAGAGTGCGGGGGCATGGGCTCCTGCGACGCCATTGCCGCAGTCGACCACGATCTTCATCGGGCGTGCCAGCTTCACGTCGGAGGCGATGCGTTCGATGTAGGCCTCGCCCACTTCCGCCGTGCGCAGGCCGCCTGCGCCGCTGGCCAGTTCGCCGGCCACGATGCGCGCGCGCAGAGCCTGGATCGCTTCGCCGGCGAGCGTGGTGCCGGCGAGCACCATCTTCAGGCCGTTGTATTCGGGTGGGTTGTGGCTGCCGGTGACCATCACGCCCGATCCGCCGGCCTGCTCCCATGCCGCGAAATAGACCATCGGTGTCGCCACCTGCCCGACGTCGATCACTTCGACGCCGGCTGCCCGCAGTCCGCGTGCCAGTGCGCTGCAGAGCTTCGGTCCGGACAGCCGTCCGTCGCGGCCGATGACGATCGTGCGAACGCCGCGTGCGCGCGCTTCGGAACCGATCGCGCAGCCGATCTGCTCGACGCCCTCCACTGCAAGCGTGCGGTCGACCACGCCGCGGATGTCATAGGCCTTGAAGATTTCGGCGGGAGGTGCAGTGGTGCTGGAAGCAGGTGGCATCGGATGGGCGTCCTATGGAGCGGGCAGGGCCCGCAGGCCGGGCGGGTGACAGGGCGGGTGACAGGGCGGGTGACAGGGCGGGTGACAGGGCGGGTGACAGGGCGTTCGACGGACCCATTAGAGCCGTCCCTGCGCCGGGGTGTCAAACAGCGCGTTCCTGCGGCGTGACGGCGGCCTTCACTCGGCCCGGGTCTCGTGGAACGGGCGCGCACCCGGTCCGTCGACGGTCACTCCCAGGAAATGGGCGACCCGTCGGGCCAGCCACAGCGTCTGGCCGGGCAGGCCGCCGCCGACGAACCCGACATGGCCGCCCGTGCGCGGATAGTCGAGCGTCACCCGTGACGAGACCTCGTGCCGGCCAGGCAGCGCGCAGGCCGGCAGGAACGGATCGTCCAGCGCGTTGATCATCAGCGATGGCACGGCCACCGCTCCCAGCCCGGGCTTGCAGCTCGCGCGCGTCCAGTAGTCGTCGACATCGCGGTAACCATGCAGGGGTGCCGTGAATACGTCATCGAATGCGCGCATCGTGCGCACCTGCCGCAGCAGGGCTGGATCGAAGATTCCCGGAAATCGGACCAGCTTCGCCGCCGCCTTGCGCTTGAGTGTCCGCAGGAAGTTAACCGTGTAGATACGCGCGAAGCCCTGTTCGAGTGCCGTGCCCGCCGCATGCAGGTCGACCGGAGCGCAGACGCTGATCGCCGCGTCGATCACCCGGGTGGCTGCCATGCCCTGCTCGGCCGCCCACTTCATCAGTACGTTGCCGCCAAGCGACACGCCGACCACGTAGAGTGGCGCACCTGCGGCATGGCCGGCGAACCGGCGCAGTATCCAGTCCACCTCCGGGGTGTCGCCCGAGTGATAGGCTCGCGGCAGCCAGTTCGGTTCGCCGCTGCATCCGCGGAAATGCGGCACCGCGCCGTGCCATCCCAGTTGCGCAGCCATCTGCATCAGCGTGCGCGCGTAGTGGCTGTCCGAGTTGCCTTCGAGGCCGTGCAACAGCACCAGCCACGGTGCAGCTGCACTGCCAGCCGGCGCTGCCAGGAAGTCGACGTCGATGAAGTCGGCGTCCGGCGTGTCCCAGCGCTCGCGTCGATACGCCACCGGAGGCTGTGGACAGAACCGGCTCGCGTAGATCGTCTGCGCGTGTGCACTGCGCAGCCACCGGGGGGCGAGGAACTCGGGCGCATGGGTTGCCATGGCGCGGCTCAATGACTGCCGGCGGCGGCCCTTCCCGGGCAGCCCCGCGCGCACGCCCGGGAACTCGGACAGGTCGATGTGCTCAAGGCTGCGGGTCGGGGGCGCGGGTGGACGATCGGACGATGCCGCCGATCGTCTCGAGCACGCGCTCATGCGTGAGCTGTCGCATGCAGTTGAAATGGCCGAGCGGACATTCGCGTGCGAAGCAGGGGCTGCAGGGCAGGCCCAGGCTCTCGATGACCGCGTGCGGCGAAAGTGGCGGCGTGAAGGTCGGACTGCTAGAGCCGTACAGTGCAACCAGCGGACGGTCGAGCGCAGCGGCGACGTGCATCAGCCCGGAATCGTTGCTGACCACGAGCGCGGCCAGCGACATCAGGTCGATCGCCTCGGCCAGCGAGGTGCGACCGGCGAGGTCGACGGGTGCCGTGCGCGCGCGCGACAGCGACCGGATCTCCGCAGTGATCGGCTGGTCCTTGGACGAGCCGAACAGCCAGACCTGGTAACCGTCGGCCAGCAACCGGTCGCCCAGGCTGGCGAACCGGCTGGGCGGCCATCGTTTCGCAGGGCCGTACTCTGCACCCGGGCAGAGCACTGCGATCGGCCGGCTGGCATCCAGTCCCAGCCGCTCGACCGCGGCCGCGCGCGCGATCGTGTCGACATCGAGCACCGGACGCGGTAGCTCGGGCAGCGCGGCCCCGGGCGCGAGGGCGAGCGCGGCGAAACGCCCGGCCATGGTGGGGAGCGCGACCGGGTCGAGCCTGCGCGCGTCGGTCAGCAGCCACTGGCGCAGCTCGCCGACATAGCCGATACGCTCGGGGATGCCGGCAAACCAGGGTACCAGCGCCGACTTGAAGGAGTTGGGCAGTACCCACGACTTCCGATAGGCGCGGGCGGCAATGCCGCGCGCGATCGCCCTGCGCGCGCCGAGCCCCAGCTGGCCGTGCCGGAAAGGGGCTTCGATGACATCACGCACGCCAGGCAGGCGCGCGACCAGCCCGGCGGTCCAGGGTGGCGCCAGGAGGTCGATGGCCAGGGAGGGCTCGGCGCGCTGGATCAGGGCCAGCATGGGCTGGGCGAGGATCGTGTCGCCCACCCAGGCGGGTGCAACCACCAGTGCGCTGCCGCTCATGCGCCGTCGCGCCCGCAGCCCGCGCCGCTCAATGCCCGGGCGAAGCCGGGCCGCCCTTCAGACGGTAACGGGTACCGCAGTACGGGCACAGCTCTTCCCCGCTGGCAGCGATGGGCAGGAACACGCGCGGATGTGCGTTCCAGAGCAGCATCGAGGGCATCGGACAGTGCAGGGGCAGGTCTGCCGCCGTGACTTCGATCAGCCGTTCACGGTTGGTCGAGCCGGTTTCGGCGGAAGGATCGGATCGGTTCGACATGAGGGGTACCGGTGAGTCGGTGGAGCATCGCGACGAGGCGCTCAGACCGGAGTCAGCCACTCCAGGCGGCCTGGCACGCGGCCATGCACGCAATCGAAGTACAGCGACTGGATCTTCTGGGTGATCGGACCGCGGGTGCCGCTGCCGATACGCCGGTTGTCGA
>JBILGF010000053.1:0-10796 GCA_044351195.1 Burkholderiales bacterium | reverse complement strand
CTGCCCCAGTACCGAGCCCACGCCGACCAGCACCGCGCGGCCCGGCTCGATCAGCCGCTCGCCGAAGCGGCGCAGCTCGTCGCGGCTCTGGACCAGCTGATGCCAGTAGTCGTCGATCCATGGCCCCACCACGGGCAGGCGCTGCACCCACTGGGGCACTTCCGGAGAAGCGGTCTTTGTCAGCCGGGAGGCGAATTCGACCAGCGCGGTCACGTTGTCGGTCAGGGCCAGCGCCAGCAGCGCGACCGGCACGATCACCACCAGTGCGAGCAGCACGGTCATCAGCAGCGCTGCCACGACCTGGCGCCCGCCAACCCGGCGCCGGATGCGCAGGAAAACGGGCCAGGTCGTCGCGCACACGACTGCCGCGAACAGCACCGCTGCGATGAACGGCGAGACCACGTAGAAGCAGCCCACCACCAGCACGGCGACGCCGGCGATCTGCGCGTATCTTTCGAGCTGACTGCGTTCCAGCATGATGGTGGGGCAACGGCTCCTGGGTCTGTCTGAACACGTCGGCATCTCGGGGCTGCAGCCCCTTGAAAAGTTCTACGCTACATGCCATCTCGATGAATAGCACAAACACCCGGATACTGCCCGTGTCTATGCCACCCGATGACCTCAGCCAGCCGGCGGACAACGCCCGGGACCCCGCTCGCGTGGAACCGTCCGGCCACCCGCCCGACCCCGCGGCGCGGCAGATCCGCATTCAGGTATTCGAAGCGCGCTCCGATGGACAGGGCGGATGGCGCCTTGACGACTCGACCGGCACCGGATCGAGCAGGGGCGGATGGGCGGGCCGGGTGCGGCAGTGTCTGCTGCTCGCGCTGTCGATCGCGGTGGCGGCCGCGCTCTGGCTGTTTGCATTCGCGCTGATGCTGGTGCTGCTGCCCCTGGTCGCGCTGGCGGGCTGGTATCTGTGGCGACGGCTCAGGGCGATGCAGCGCGTGCAGGCAGCCCGCGGCCACGACAGCGACATGCCCTGACCCGATCCGGCGTCCCGGATGGCACCTCAGCCCCGGTTTGTCCAGGAATCCTTCAGGGTCACTGCCCGGTTGAAAACCGGCCTGCCTGGCCGGGTGTCGTGCATGTCGGCGACGAAATAGCCATGGCGCTCGAACTGGAAACGCTGTTCCGGTTGCGCCGTGGCCAGCCCCGGTTCGCACTGCGCCGTGATGACCGTCTTCGAGTTCGGGTTCAGGTCGAGCTTGCAGTCGCGATCGCCGGCACCGGGGTGCGGCACCGCGAACAGCCGGTCGTACAGACGCACTTCCGCCGCCAGCGCATGGTCGACCGACACCCAGTGGATGTTTCCCTTCACCTTGCGCGAGTCGGCACCCGGCGTGCCGCTCTTCGTCTCGGGCAGGTAGTCGCAGTGCACGGCGGTCACCGTGCCCGAGGCATCCTTGTCGACACCGGTGCAGCGCACGATGTAACCGTAGCGCAGCCTGACCTCGGCACCGGGCGACAGCCGGAAGTAGCCCCTCGGCGGTTCCTCGGCGAAATCTTCGCGCTCGATCCAGATCTCGCGGGTCAGCGGAAACTCGCGCCGGCCCGCGTCGGGCTGGTGCGGATGCACGGGCGCGTTGCACAGCTCGATACGTCCCTCGGGGAAGTTGTCTATCACGAGCTTCAACGGATCCAGCACGGCGATCGCCCGTGGAGCCTTCGGCTCGAGGTCGTCGCGGATCGCCTGCTCGAGCACGCCCATGTCGATCCATGAATCGGCTTTCGACACGCCGATGCGCTCGCAGAACAGTTGCATGCCTTCCGGCGTGTAGCCGCGCCGGCGTACCCCGACCAGCGTCGGCAGGCGCGGATCGTCCCAGCCGTCGACGCAACCACTTTCCACGAGGTCGATCAGCCGCCGCTTGGACAGCACGGCATAGGTCAGGTTGAGCCGTGCGAACTCGTACTGGTACGGCCGGTAAGGCACCGGCAGGTTCTCGACGCACCAGTCGTAGAGCGGGCGGTGATCCTCGAACTCGAGCGTACAGATGGAATGCGTGATGTGCTCGATCGCGTCCGACAGGGCGTGCGTGTAGTCGTACAGCGGATAGATGCACCAGGCATCGCCGGTACGATGGTGGGTCTGGTGCCGGATGCGATAGATCAGCGGATCACGCAGGTTGATGTTGGGCGAGCGCATGTCGAGCTTGAGCCGCAGCACATGCGCACCGTCGGGGAACTCGCCCGCCTTCATCCGCCGCAGCAGGTCGAGGTTCTCTTCGGGCGTACGGACCCTGTGCGGGCTGTCCCGCCCCGGTTCGGTCAGCGTGCCACGGCCGGCACGGATCTCGTCGGCCGACAGGCTGTCGACATAGGCGTCGCCGCGGATCACCAGCAGTTCGGCGTACTCGTAGAGCTGCTGGAAGTAATCGGACGCGAAATGCAGGTGTTCGCCCCAGTCGAAACCCATCCAGCGTACCGACGCCATGATCGATTCGACGTACTCGGTCTCTTCCTTCGCCGGGTTGGTGTCGTCGAAGCGCATGTGGCAGCGGCCACCGAAATCACGCGCGACACCGAAATTGAGGCAGATCGACTTTGCATGCCCGATGTGCAGGTAGCCGTTCGGCTCAGGCGGGAACCGCGTGGTGACCCTGCCCCCATGGCGCCCGCTGCGCTGGTCGTCCTCGATGATGCTGCGGATGAAGTTCGACGGCGCGGACGGCGGATCGAGCGGACTCGACGGCTTCAGGGATTTCGACATGGGCGATTCGGCGATTGCAATGGTGTCATTCTAGCGGAAGCGGTCACTGCCCTGCGCCCTGCCCGCACCGCAACATCGAAAGCCGCGGGCCCCGCAGAACTTCCGCGCCCCGGCAATGTCCAACCGGCATGACGCGAGCGATCTGCGTTCAGGCACGCCCGATACGAAAACAAGCGCGGCCGGAATGAAACCGTCGTCCGATGCGAGCCCCCCGGCCCTCTCGCCGCGGAGCCCTCGACGACCCACGGAGGACAGATGCGCAACTACCCGCCCGACAGCCCCGAGGCCATGGCCCAACTGCTCACCGCGCTGATGGCGGCCGATGATCGCATCGACGATGGCGAGGTCGAGGCCCTGAGCAGGCTCGATGCGTATTCGCGCATCGGCATCACGCCGCCTGCGTTCGCCGACGTGCTGCGCGACTACTTCACCGCTCCGGATTCGGACCGCGACCCGGAGCGGATCGCCATGCGCATCACCGACGGCCGCCTGCGCGCGCTGCTCTGGGACGTGATGGTCGGCCTGGCGGGGGCTGACGAGGGCATCAACACGCAGGAAACGGATTTCCTGCGGCAGATCGCCGTGTTCTGGTGGCACGGTGCGTTGCCATCGCGGCTGTCGGCGTCGGGCAGCACGCGCGCATCGCCACCTCCGAAGTCGACCGCGCATGCGCTGGAAGCGGGTGTGGTGGCCGGGCGCGCACCAGCACCCTGAGGCATGGCCGCATCTTCAGCCCGGCCCTCGGCCAGGTCTTCAGGCCGGCCCTCGGCCCGGAGGCGCGCCGACATCGGAAAAAGGACGAAAAAAAGCCGGGCATGCCCGGCTTTTTCCTTGCTGCGGTGAAGCGGTCAGACGGCCTGGATGTTCGCGGCCTGCTGCCCCTTCTTGCCCGGCACGACGTCGAAGGAGACGCGCTGTCCGTCCTTCAGGGTCTTGAAGCCCGGCATGTTGATCGCGCTGAAGTGTGCGAACAGATCTTCACCGCCACCGTCCGGGGTGATGAAGCCGAAGCCCTTCGACTCGTTGAACCACTTGACTACGCCCGTTGCCATAACTTGATTCCTTGAGAGCTATTTAAAAAGCGGGTAACCCGCAACCGCTGTTCACATCCCAAGGCACAACAGCCACCAACCACCTGCGGAGGACAGGACCATCCATCGGGCCCTGCCCGCCGACAACGCAGAGATCGGATTGCAGACTTCGGACTTAGAGAGGAACAACAGTCTGCGATATACCGTGTAAACCAGACCTCGTCAATGGATTTGTTTTCGACCACCTGAGCGGTCGGACTGCAGCCGCCCGGAATGACGCTCCCGCAGGCTCAGAATCGATCGCTGCGGCGGCGCACGGTGCGCCATCCGACTACCAGCGAGAGCACGGTCAGGCCCAGGAACCAGACCAGCGACCAGCCCGCGATGGTCAGGCCGAGGAATCGCCAGCCGGCCTCGGCGCATTCGCCCGAGCCGCGCAGGACAAGCGCGAACACCTGCGACAGCGGGAACTGCTCGAGCATGAATTCGAGGCCAGGCCCGCATTCCGGCACACGGTCTTTCGGCAGGCTCTGCAGCCATACATGGCGTGCCGCGATGGCAGCGCCCACCATCCCCGTCGCGGCAGCCAGAGTCCCGTAGACGCGCAGGGCGAGGCCCCGGGGGGCATGCAGCGCGGCCACCAGGAACACCAGCCCCATCGCGATCACTGCCAGCCGCTGCAGGATGCACAGCGGACAGGGTTCCTCGTCGTGCGCGTACTGCAGGTAGAGCGCATAGCCGATCAGGCAGAAGCACGCCAGCGCTGCGGCCCCGAATGCCCGCCGGGGCGACAGCCAGCGGTCCGCCCAGCCCGTGCCGGAGGTCGAGAAGATTGCCCGCCCCCCAAGATCATCCCAGCCGTTGCGCCCGTGCCTGCCGTTCATCGTTCTCGCTCAGACGTAGGCGATCAGCCGGCCACAACCGACGATCGCGATCCACAGAACCAACGAAGCGGCTGCATGCAGCTTCGCCCCTGCCGGCACAGCCGACGTGTCGTTCGATTGCATCGTACAACCCGGCGCGGACGGCGCCGGCAATGGCCGCTGCACCCACCGGGCCCAGGTGCGCCCGACACCCAGGTGAAAGGCGACTGCATTGCCCGCAGCCAGCGCGAGCAGCGCGATCTTGGCCACGAAGGCCGGGTTGGCGATCAACGTTGCCGCCTCGACCAGGAACATCAGCACCCCGCTCGGCACCACGAGCAGCGCAGCCAGTGCCGACCAGGGCAGCAGGTGCAGCCCCAGCGGCCGGATCGCCACCGGCGCGTCCCCGTGCCGCGGAGTCAGTCCCAGTACCCGCAGGTCGAACAGGATCGCGGCTCCGGCGAGCACGATGAAGCCGAGGATGTGCAACACCTGCACCAGCGGGTAGAGCCATGCCGATGCGCGCAACAGTTCGATCACACTGCATGCCGGCACCCAGCCCGGCTCACCTGAGTTCGACCGGCTGGCCGCCCGGCAGGGAAACGCGTTCGGCGCGCATCTCCTGCGGGTCCTTGCGGTGCGGGTAACCGACCACGGTGACGTTGACCCCGGGCTTCAGGGCATCCCGCGCCAGGCCGCGCGCCTCCATGCGCGAGGGCGGCGCCAGGATCACCCGTACGATAAGGTCACCCGTCTTGATGCGCACGAAGCCATGCGGATTGTCGTAACAGGCATCTACGATGGCACCAGTCACGGTGAGTACACTGCCGGCATCGTATTCGCTCCAGCCGTGGTGCGCGGATGCACCGGTGGCAGCGCTGAGCAGCAGTGCCCCGACGGCCATCCTGAGGCGGCGGCTCAGGCGGGCCGCCACCGTATTCATCGGAATCATCGATTGCACGCCTTCACGGAATGAGCAGGGTGGAACCCGTGGTGCGGCGCGCCTCGAGGTCGCGGTGCGCCTGCGCAGCATCGGCCAGAGGGTAGCGCTGCTGGATCTCGATCTTCACCTTGCCGGTGAGCACCGCGTCGAACAGATCGTTGGCGCTGGCGAGCAGGTCTTCGCGGCTGGCCGTATAGGTCATCAACGTAGGCCGGGTGAAGAACAATGAACCGCGGGTGGCGAGATCGCCCGTGTTCACCGCAGGGATCGGTCCGGACGCATTGCCGAAGCTGACCATCATGCCCAGCGGCTGCAGACAATCGAGCGATGCCGGCCAGGTATCCTTGCCCACGGAATCGTAGACCACCGGCACGCCCCGTGCCCCGGTGATCTCCCTCACACGCTCGACGAAGTTCTCGCGCGAGTAGACGATGACATGGTCGCAACCGTGCGCCTTCGCGAGCCGCGCCTTCTCGTCGGATCCGACGGTGCCGATCACCGTCGCCCCCAGCGCCTTCGCCCACTGGCAGGCAATCAGGCCGACACCGCCGGCTGCCGCGTGCCAGAGGATGGTCTGCCCGGACTTCACCGGATAGGTACGCTTGAGGAGGTATTGCGCGGTCATGCCCTGCAGCATCATCGCCGCCGCCTGCTCGAACGAGATGCCATCGGGCAGCTTGACCAGCTTGGCGGCAGGCATCACCCGCTTGAGCGCGTAGGCGCCGTTCGGCGTGCCGGCGTAGGCCACCCGGTCGCCCGGCACGAAGTCGGTCACGCCAGGACCCACGGCCTCGACCACCCCGGAGGCTTCCATGCCGAGCCCTCCGGGCAGCGGCTGCGGGTACAGGCCGGTCCGGAAATAGACGTCGATGTAGTTGAGCCCGACCGCATGGTGGCGCACGGCTGCCTCGCCCGGGCCGGGGTCCGGCAACGGAACGTCTTCCCAGCGCATCTCTTCCGGCCCGCCATGGGCGTGGATCCGGACAGCCTTGGTCATCCCCGTGCTCATCTGTGCCCCCGATCATTGGTTGCGTGGCGCGATGCCCGCCGATCTGCGGATGATAAGCGATGCAACGCGCCTTTCCTTCGCGCAGCGACGGGCCGTCGCCGGTGTATAGTGCCCGTGGGGTGGCCTTGCCGGACTGCCGGTTTGTCGGCCCGCCTGCAACGGTGCCAACTTCCCGGCCGACCTTAGACCCATGAGCGATCCCTACCGCGCGCGGCTGCTGGCACGCATCGAAGAACTCGCCATCGAGCACCGCGATCTCGAACGCCTGCTCGATGTCGTGCTTGCCGAGACCGTGGTCGACCAGATCCGCGTGCGCCGGCTGAAGAAGCGCAAGCTGCTCCTCAAAGACCAGATCGCGCTGCTGCGGCGCGAACTCGATCCCGACGTCAGCGCCTGAAAGGGTTCACCATGGCTGCCCTGATTCCGGTCGCCCCAGGCATCGGCCTCGATCCCGCCAGCCTCGATATACGGTTCGTTCGTGCGTCCGGCCCGGGCGGGCAGAACGTGAACAAGGTATCGACCGCCGTCGAACTCAGCTGCGACCTGACCAGGTCCGCCCTGCCGTCCGAGGTCTGCCTGCGCGCGATCGCGCTCGCCGGCAGCCGCGCCACGCTGGACCAGCGGATCCTGATCAGTGCCCAGCGATTCCGCACGCAGCAGATGAACCGCGACGATGCAATGGCGCGGCTGCTGGAACTACTCGCACGCGCGTGCATCCGCCCGAAGCGCCGGATCGCAACGCGACCGACGGCGGGCTCCCGGGAACGCCGCCTGAACGACAAGAAGGCCCAGGGCTCGACCAAGCGCAACCGCTCCGGCACCCGCAGCAGCCTCGACGACTGAACGTTAATCCGCAGCTAATCCGGGTCAGAGACGAATTTCAAGCTGAATCGGCCACTCACCAGATCTTGAAATTCGTCTCTGACCCGGATTCTGGCCTGGATTTCGGGACCGGATTCTGGCTACAGGGCGTCGGGGTCGGGCGGGGGCTGGAGGCCGAGCGTGGGGCGCGCCGAGGCCGGCTGCGCGAGCGCGGGAGTCGCCAGGCTGATCTCGCGCAGGCCGGTCTGTGGTGCGCCGAGTGCACCCGCCGCAGGTTCGGCGTGCACGGTGTAGAGCTGGGGTACGTCTCGGTTCACGTGCAGCTGGAAGATGTCGGGCCGGTTGTAGTGGCCGGCGAAGTCGTGGCGCAACTTCATGTTGATGCCCGCCTCGAGGTTGCATTCGGCGTACAGGATGCCCTCCTCCGGCCCCATCGGGCCGGCAACCACACGGCTGTAGGGGGACACGATCAGGCTGCCGCCACAGCAGTCGGGGCTGCGCAGGAAGGCCTCGCCCTCCGGCCCGACCTCGAGCTTGCGGATCGTATCCTCGTCGACCGTGCCGCAGGCCGAGATCACCCAGGCCTTGCTCATCTGGGCGAACGCCTGCGAGTCGATCGCCACCCGGTTGCGCAACGGATCGCCACTGGTAGGGAAGTGGTTCGGCCAGCTCATCACGTGAATGCGGGTGTGTTCGGCAGTCAGCGCGAAGATGGCCAGGGGATTCGAGTTCTCGCCGCAGATCAGCCCGCTCACCGGGCCGAAGCGGGTCTGCACGGCTCCGAAGGTATCCCCGAAACCGCCCGTGTGCACCAACCGTTCGCCAACGGTGGGCATGATCTTCTGGTGCTTGCCCAGCAGCGTGCCGTCGGGTCCGAACCAGACCTGGGTGTTGAACAGCGTGCCAAGCGTCTTGGGCAGCTTCTCGCAGACGCCGATCACCACGTAGGCACCCGCCTGCGCAGCCGCCGCGGACAGGGCCGCGATCTCGGGCCCGGGGATCTCCACTGCGTTCTTGAACAGCTCCACGGCAAAACGATTCGCCAGCGTTCCGGTGGCCGGATGATGGTGATACCAGATGGGATGCGCCGGGATGAAGCTCTCCGGGAACGCGATCAGCTGTGCCCCGTTGGCACCGGCCTCGAGGATCAGCCTGCAGGCCTTCTCGGTCGATCCCTCGCGATCGAGGAACACGGAGGCGGCCTGGACGGCCGCCACCTTGACGACGGGGTACTGGTCACCCATGAAACGACTCCTGTGACGACGGTGGCAAGGTGTTCATGCGGCGCTGGCCGGTGCGGGCACTGCCGGCACCGGCTGTCGCCAGAGCGATACGCCCCGGGCGGCCTTTTCGATCGCATCGAGCCGGGCTTCGTGTGCGGCAGCCTCGGCCGCATCTGCCGCGATCACCGGCAGGTCCAGGGCCGAGAGCACCGCCTCCTGGCCATCTGCAAGCCGGTCTGCCGGCGCGGTATCGATCACCAGCCGGTCCTGCCCGCGGGTCATCGCCAGCCAGACCTGGGCGAGCAGGCGGGTGTCGATCAGGGCGCCGTGACGCACCCTCCCGCTGCGGTCGATCGCATAGGCTTCGCACAGGGCGTCCAGGTTGTTGCGCTTGCCGGGACGCAGTTCGCGCGCGAGAGCAAGGCTGTCGACGACCGGCCCGCAGTAGTGCGTCAGCGGATCGAGGCCGGCCCGCGCCAGCTCGGCGTTCAGGAACTCGATGTCGAAGGCGGCGTTGTGGATGATCAGCTCGGCACCATCGATGAACGCGAGCAGGTCATGCGCGATCTCGGGGAACCGCGGCTTGTCGGCCAGGAACTCGGTGGTGAGGCCGTGCACCTCGAGTGCACCCGGCTCGCTGTCGCGCTCGGCATTCACGTAGCGGTGGAAATAGACGCCGCTGAGCTGGCGATTGACGATCTCGACGGCAGCAACCTCGATCACACGGTTGCCCAGCTTGACGTCGAGGCCGGTGGTTTCGGTATCGAGCGCGATCTGGCGCGTGCTGCGCATGCGTACCTCGCTCATCGGCCCGGCGCCGCGGACACCCCGCGGTTGGCCAGTGCATCGGCTCGCTCGTTCCCGGGATGGCCGGCGTGACCGCGCACCCAGAGCCACTCGACCTCGTGGCGCGCCGCCGCTTCGTCGAGCGCCTTCCAGAGGTCCATGTTCTTGACCGGCGCGCCGGCTGCGGTGCGCCAGTTCTTCCGCTTCCAGCCGTGGATCCAGGTGCTGATGCCCTGCTGCACGTACTGCGAATCGGTATGTACCCGCACCCGGGAGCGCCGCGTCAGCGCCTCGAGTGCGCGAATCACCGCCAGCAGTTCCATCCGGTTGTTGGTGGTGTGGGCCTCGCCGCCAAACAGTTCCTTTTCGTGGCCGCCGCGGCGCAGCAGCGCACCCCAGCCACCTGCCCCGGGATTACCCTTGCAGGCACCGTCGGTGAAGATGTCGACCGTCAGGTCAGGGTCGACCGGAGAGTCGTCGCGGGCGGCTGGCGACGCCGATGGCACGTTCTGCATGGGGGTCAGGCTTTCGCTTGCTTCGGGGGTATGAAGGTTTCGGTATCCGGACTCGCCGCACGCCCGGCGACGGCGTCGGCTTCGGGCGCGCGCACCCGGCGCGGCACCACGGCCAGCGAGGGCTTGATTCGCGCCCGCTCTGACCAGCGTGGCTGGATCAGCCGCATGCCCGCCACGCGTTTGACGGCCTGCAGGAAATACACACCGCCGGCGAACGGCCACCAGCGGTTGCCGGCGGCTTCCATGAACCGGCACCGGCGCAGCCAGTTCGGCTGCATGCATGGCGGTGCGTAGCAGGCCATGCGTCCGGCGGTCACTTCGAAGCCGAGCAGGGTCAGCCAGTCCTTCAATTGCAGCAGGCTGATGTATTCCCCCTGCCAGGGAAACGCGCCACCACCGCCCGCCAGCGTACGCCGGATGCCCCACAGGCTCCAGGGATTGAGCCCGGCAATGAGCAGGTTGCCGTCCGGCCGGAGCACGCGTTCGACCTCGCGCAGGATCTGGTGCGGGTGCAGGCTGAATTCGAGCACATGCGGGAGCACGACCAGGTCGACCACGCTTGCGGCGATCGGCAGTGCCGTGTAGTCGGTGCGCAGTTGCGCCGGTTCGATCGGGGCGGCACGCGTGCGCAGGGTCATGCGGCTCGCGCGCAGCAGGTCGATCTGCGGCAGCCCGACCTGCACGGCGTTGTAACCGAAAAGGTCAACCACCGCGGCGTCGAAGAAGCGCTGTTCCTGTGCCATGAGGTAGCTGCCCAGGGGCGTGGCCAGCCAGTCAGCATTCGGCGTCCCCGGTGCAGCGGGCTCTGCGTTTACCATCCTCACTTGCGTCTCCGAGCGTTCGACACGAACCATCCTTTCAATCTGGAGCCCCTGCCATGACCGCATCGCC
>JBILGF010000411.1:0-3258 GCA_044351195.1 Burkholderiales bacterium | reverse complement strand
TCCGGGCTGGGCATGTTGCCGCCGTCCCACTCCGACACCGACACGCCGCTGTGTGCAAGCTGCTCCAGCGTGGGGCAGGAGGTCGATCCGGGCAGGGTACAGATCGCGGCCTGCACGCCGTACGGCTGCTGGTCGACCGGCAGCGCGACGAACCAGCGTGGTCGCACCCATGCCTGAGTCGTGGTGTTCACGCGCTGTCGCAGCAGGTTTCCGGATCGGGTCACCACCTGGGTCCAGCGGGTGTCGGTCATTGCGATGAATCCGGCCGATGCGTTGTACAGGCGCATCGCATGCCCGACGGCGACCTGGGCTGCGCTCCAGCCGATGTTGTGGAACACCGGGTCGGTCTCGTCGGCCGGCCTGAAGACGGCGAACGGGTTGCGGCCGGCGCGCAGCTGATCAGCCGCCTCGGCAGGGGACAGGTAGTGGCGCTGCGCCGACCAGCGCTCGCCATGATGGGGCGTGAAATCGCCCAGATAGCTGCGGATACGCCCGTCAGCCTGGCGCTCGGCCTTGACCACCCGGATGCGCAGTTGCGCGTTCTCGGGCGAGTAGGTTGCGAACACCATCGCGGCATGGCCGGGAAACGCCATCACCAGCCGGGACACGGCGTCGGACCCGAGCCCGAGCTGACCGACCTCTTCGCGCCCGGCGGTGATCCAGCGTTCGCCCTGCAGCATGCGCAGATCGAACCCGCCGCTGCCACGCCCGGCGATCTCGCCCAGCAAGGTCCAGTTGTCGAGCGGATAGCGCACCGACACGGTCGATGAAGCCGGCCAACTCGTCCACCGGGGATTGAACTGCCCACCTGCGGCCCTCGCTTCCGAAACCGGCACCAGCACGGGCAGGGTCGCCGTCACGGCGACCAGCAGCATCGAGAGCAGTCGATCGAGTAGCTTCATGCCGCATCGTCCGGAAGGTACGCTCGCCCGTGATCTTGCCACAACAGGCCGACGACGCAGCAGGGCCCCTTCGTCAACGCATCGCGCGGTGGCGCAGTCGTTCTCCGGGCAGGGAACATGGCATCTCCTGTGGCCGCGGAGATTGAACCCCAGGCAGGGCACATTGTCCCAACGCGCAAAACAGGAGATCCAGCGACTTACAGGGCATCCGACCCGCGCAGCCCGGCCCCGCTGGTGCGTCTATCGGCGGCTGCACCATGAGCGCGAGCGCGCAGCTTACGCGGTGAACTCGAGCCCCGCCTGGCCATCGCCATCCACTGGCTCAGCGGGCAGGCGGATTCCCGCGCTTGGCTGCAGCCCCCGACGGGATGACCGCACCGGACGGACCCGCCGGCAACGGCTTCTTGGTCTGCTTGGGTTTCTTCACTTCCTTGTTGCTGCGCTGCTGGCCCTTGGGCATCGAAGCCTCCTGATCTGTCGGCTGCAGGAATGCCGACCGGAGCTCAGGATACGCGCAACGTGAACACCCGGTGTGAAGCAGCGGCTCGCACCGGCGAAAGCCTGCCCGCACTCCGGGCGCGGGGTGGTCTGCTCCGACCACAGTACGCGCAGGAATTGCGCTCGAAGCCCACGCGTCGCGAGCCCTTGCCGCTCACTCCGCCTTGATGCCTGCCCGCCTGATCACGTTGCCGAACGTCTCGGAGTCGTTGCGAATCGCCCGCTGGTAGTCATCCGGCGTGTCACCGACGATCGCGTAGCCGAGTTGCGTCTCGAATCGGGTGCGGACATCGGGCATCTTCAGCGCGGCCACCGATGCCGCGTTGATCCGGTTGACCACCTCGCGCGGGGTGGCGGCGGGGACCACGAAGCCGTAGCGTCCATCGATCGGCTGCATCTTGAATCCCTGCTCGGCCATCGTGATCGCGCCGGGTGCAGCCGTGCTGCGGCGCGAGCCGGCGATGCCCACGACCCTCGCGCGGCCCGACGACAGGTGCGGGGCAAGCGGCGTCAGATCGGCGAACATCAGGTCGATCTCGCCAATGGCGAGGCCGGTCAGTGCAGGCGCCGTGCCCTTGTAGGGCACGTGTACCAGCCTGGAGCCGGTGGCATCGCCGAACAGTTCGGCCGCGATATGCGAAATCGAGCCCGAGCCGGAGGAGCCATAATTGAGCGCACCTGGCTTGGATCGGGCGAGCTTCACCAGGTCGGCCATGGTCTTCACCGGCACGCGCGTGTTCACCACGACGGCGTACGGCGTGAGCACCAGGGTGACTACACCCTGCACGTCCTTCAGCGATTCATAGGGCAGCTTCGCATACAGGTGCTGTGCGATCGACAACGCGCTCTGGCTGCCCGAGCCGATCGTGTAGCCGTCGGCTGGGGCGCGCAGCATGGCGTCGATACCCAGGGTACCGCCGGCGCCGCCGCGGTTCTCGTACACCACCGGCTGGCCCCACTGGTCGGACAGCTTCTGCCCGACCACGCGCGAGATGATGTCCGACTGACCGCCGGGCGCGAACGGCACGATGATGCGTACCGGCTTGACCGGAAAGGCCGTGCCCGGCTGGGCAAGAACCGGCGTGGCTGCAATCGCTGCGGCGGCGATCGCCAGGGCGGCAGGAAGGGTTCGGCTGGATGACATGGCGGCTCCGTTGGGCGGGATTCTGGCAATGACCGATTGTTCGTACAATGCGGAAGTATCGGGACTCAGGGGCAGCAAGTTTCCTGCCAACCCGTTGTATCGATCATCCGGTGCACTATCGGTCTAACTCAGGAGGCTCGCATGAAACTCGTCGCCAGGGAAATGGAATCCGCGCTCAGCGACTCTGCGCTGCTGCGCCAGAAACTCAGCCAGCTCGCCGCCGATAACAAGGGCAAGCCTCAGGCGTTCAAGATGCGCACCCAGTTGCTCGAGCAGGGGCGGGCGAACATCCCGGTGGCCGCGACCGAAGATCTGACCGTGATGGTCAAGGTCTATGCGTCCGGTGGCGAGAACGGCCTGCATGCTCACCCCACCGAAGACCACACCTTCATCATTCTGCAGGGTGCTGCGACCTTCTACGACGAAGAAGGCGAGATGGCCACCCTGAATGCGCACGAAGGCATCCTGGTGCCGAAAGGCTCGCTCTACCGCTTCCACTCGGTCGAGAGCGAAGGCCCGCTGGTCATGCTGCGCGTCGGCTCGCCCAACTACGCGCTTCAGGGCAAGGCCAGCAGCCGCGTCGGCCCCGCCGGCGAATACATGCAGGGTGACTCGAAAGAGAACAAGACCGTCGAGATGAAGGTGCTCGAAGACGCCTACTTCGGCTGACCCGGGCTAATCCGGGTCAGAGACGATTTTGCCCGTGGCCAGACA
>JBILGF010000410.1:0-3266 GCA_044351195.1 Burkholderiales bacterium | reverse complement strand
ATCGCTGTCGACCAGTGCCGCATCGATGAACGCGACCTGCCGGAACATGCTGTCGCTCGACGTGTCCGATGCCTCGGACTGCGCCCCGGCGGTTACAGGCGAGGCGTTCGCCCGCGCGGTGTCCGTGGCACATCCGGTCAAGGCGACGGTGTCGACCGGCTCATCGAACAGGCGCACATCCGCACAGTCGGCATGGGGATCGGGCATGAACGGCGTCGCAACGTCTGCGGAGTACAGGACGCGCGGCTCCAGCCATTCAAGCTGGGGCGAAACCCGGATCAGTGGCTGTCGCCTCATCATGTATCGGGCCCGATCTCGAGCGTGCGGGCGCGTTCGCGCTCGCGCTCGAGCAGCGCCCGGCGCGCAGCGCGCGCACGCCGCTCCGCGCGCCACTGCGCAATGTCCAGCAGCAGATCCGCGAACGCACCGCACCGGGCGAGCCCGCGCGCCAGCCCGGGCCAGGCGAGCAGTGGCCTCCAGCTCTGCTCGAACAGGCCCTGGGTGATGCTGACCCAGCGCTCGCAACTGCCCGGGTCGCCCTGTCGGGCGGTGCGCCCGCACAACTGGCGATCGATGCGGCGAGCGCGATTGTGCTGACACGCGATCACGTGCAGACCGCCGCGTCTGGCCACTTCGGCATCGACACGGATATCGGTGCCGCGTCCAGCCATGTTCGTGGTGACGGTCACCATGCCGGCAAGCCCCGCCCGGGCGATCTGATCGGACTCCGATCGGTCCTGGCGAGCGTGGAGCAACTGGTTCGCAACGCCGCTGCGCAACAACCGTTCTGACAGCCGATCGGCATCGCTGACCGTATCCATGGCAATCAGAACCGGTCGGCCTGAAGCGCACAGCGAAACCGCGCGCTGGACGATGGCCTCGATCTGTGCCTCGCGATCCGGGAACAGGCGGGTCGGCCAGCGCTGCAGGCGCAGCGGCAGGCGGCGCGGGACATGCACCACCTGCAACCCGTAGACCGTGGAGAGTTCGCGCCGTTCCTCGCGCAGGGTGCCGCTGGTGCCGCACAAGTGCAGGTAGCGGGGGAAGAAGCGCTGGAAAGTGATCTGGGCTACCGTACGCAGACTCGCAGGCGGTGGGCATCCCTCCTTGATGCAGACGAACGAATGCAGTTCGCGTGACCACACCCGCCCGGGTGCCGCCCGTCCGGTCGCCTCGTCGATGATCTGCACGGTAGCGGCACGCACGAGGTAGTCCCGGTCGCGCGCATGCAAATGGAGGGCCGACAGCGCTGTCTCGACATACTCGGCCTGGTGGCGCAGCGTGCGGAAACGCGCGCACGCACTGGCGTCGCCGCGCAACGCGAGCCGTCCGGTCTCGGTGAGCGTTGCACGGCGATGGACGGCGTCGAGTTCGAAATGCAAGCCGCGGGTGAGCGAACGTGCCTGGTCGCAGGCCAGTTCGAGCACCTCCTGCGGCTCCGCTGCAGCGCCCGGCCTCGACAGCACCAGCGGCATCATTGCTTCGTCAAGCAGCACACTGTCGGCCTCGTCGACGATCGCCATCCAGAGGCCTCGGAGCAGTGACTGGCGCACTACCTTTCGCGCACCCATCTGCGCGATGCGCGCGAGCAGGGGTGTCTGCGACCGCGGAGCAGCCACCCCGTCGCGCAGATAGTCGAAAACCAGCTCCCGGGCCGGGCAGTAGGTGATGCTGCGCGAGTAGGCATCCTGGCGCGCCTGGCGATCGGCGGCCGCCACCACGTATCCACACGTCAGGCCGAGGCTTTCGTACAGCGGGGTCAGCCAGGCAGAATCACGCGAGGCAAGATAGTCATTGGCAGTGACGACATGCACCGGGCGCCCCGCCAGTGCGCCGCATGCCGCAGCCAGCCCGACCGCAAGCGTCTTGCCCTCACCCGTAGCCATCTCGACCAGCTGGCCGCGCAGCAAGGCCCGCGCCGCCTCCAGTTGCGACGCATAGGGCGACAATCCGAGGCTGGCCTGACAGGCGCGCGCCACGTGGGCCAGAGCCGCCTCGCACTGGGCGCTACCCTGCGGGTTGCTCGCCAGGCTGGCGCGCAACTGGTCGATTGAAGCCAGCGCCGGATCGGGCATGGGCATGCGCCCGAACCTGCGAAGCGACGACACGCCGTGCCGCGAACGCTGCACGAGACGCGCCAGCCCGCCGGGTGGTGGCTGCAACCGCTCGGGGTGATCGCCCAGCAGGAGAGAGGAGACCTGGATCGCGCTCATCGAGCGTATGACCTCTGTGTGCCAAGGGTTTTCACGCCTGGCCGCTCACCCGGAAAGTAGGAAGATCTTACCCGCATCGCGTCACCCCGCGGCGGCGAACCGGCGCAGGAAAACCTGCCGCATCGCGCGCCATCCACGTTCAAGGAGAGTCGCCCAGCCGTAGTCGAAGCGCACCCATGCGCGCCCGTCGATCCACTGCGCATGCCGCGCGTCGACCTGTACATCGACATGGACATAGGGATTTTTCGATCGCATGCCGCGCAGGTCCGCGGGATCGGTCTCGATTCCGCCATCGCCCAGACGACCCAGGGCCTCGCCCGGCAGTTCCATCACTGCCGCGGGTGCCTCGCGCACCACCTTCCCGGCGAGGACAGCACCGCTGTCGTGGGCAAGACGGACCTCGACACCCCGCAGGCGCTCGCGCAGCAGTCCGGCCTGCGACTCTGGTACGGCCGCGCGTACGCGCAGCGCGGTACCCTCGAGAACATGCCCCACCGAGGCGCCACGCGCCAGCCAGGCCCCGGGCAGATCGCCCGCAAACGGCAGCGACAACCGGCCGCCTGCAAGCGCACGCAGCTCCAGCTTCTCGACGCGCGACTGGAGTTCAGCCACCTCGGCGCGGGCACGGGCGAGCGCGTCCTCACCATCGGTGGCGCGCAGGGCATCCCGCCCGATCTGCCCGAAGCGCTGGGCCTCGATGTCGCTCACCCGCGCTTCCGCCCGGGCAAGGCGCGCTCGAAGCACCGGATCATCCAGCGTGAGCACGGTGTCGCCGACTCGGATCGTCTCGCCGTCACGGGCATGGACTGCGATCACCAGACCTTCCACCTCCGGCCGCAGCACGCCCGACTCGGAGACCTTGATCACGCCCTGCACCGTGCTATGGAAGGGCAGCGGCAAGACCCCTGCCAGGCCCGCGCACCCAGCCAGCAGGAACAGCCCGCGCACGCGCATCGGACCATGGGCGGCAGTACCGCGCGTGGCCGACAACAGGTCTCGGGCAAGCTTGAATGCAGGCCAGATCACGATTACGACAATCACATAGGCAAAGAC
>JBILGF010000409.1:0-3268 GCA_044351195.1 Burkholderiales bacterium | reverse complement strand
GGAAATCGTTCACATAGGACGATCCGAGCGCGATCGACAGCGTGCTGTTGATCGCCGCGAAGCTCACGCCCAGCGCAGCTGCCTTGTCGCGATCGATGTCCAGTGCGAGCTGGGATGCATCCTCGAGCCCCTCCGGGCGCACGGCCCTCAGCAGCGGACTCTGTGCCGCCATGGCGAGCAGTTGGCCGCGTGCGGCCATCAGGGCCTCGCGGCCGTTGCCGGCGCGGTCCTGCAGGCGCAGCGCGAAGCCGGTCGCGCGTCCGAGTTCCGGGATCGGCGGCGGGCTGACCGGGAAGATCGTCGCATCGCGGATCTGTCCCAGTGCGCCAAACGCCCGGCCGGCCAGCGCCTGGGCGCTGTTCTGCTGTCCCGGGCGCTGGCTCCAGTCCTTCAGCGTGACGAAGCCCAGGGCTGCATTCTGGCCGGTGCCGGCGAAACTGAAGCCGAGCACGCTCACGATGCTCTGCACCTCGCTGGTCTGGGCCAGCACGAACTTCTCGACGTCGATCATGACGTCGCGGGTACGGTTGACCGTTGCCCCGGCAGGCAGTTGCACGTTCACCAGGATGTTTCCCTGGTCCTCGTTGGGCAGGAAGGATGTCGGCATGCGATACACCATCACCACCACCGCGACGGTGATCGCCGCGTAGATGAACATGCAGCGCACCGCCCGGCGCAGCAATCCGCCGACCATTCCTTCGTATGTCTTTGCGGTGCGCGTGAAGCTGCGGTTGAACCAGCCGAAGAAGCCCCGCTTCGCGAGCAGGTGGCCCGCCTCGACAGGCTTCAGCACGGTCGCGCAGAGCGCCGGCGTGAACGACAGCGCGAGGAATGCCGAGAACAGGATTGCCGTCACCATCACGGCCGCGAACTGACGGTAGATGTTTCCGATGGCACCGTCGAAGAACGCCAGCGGGACGAATACCGAAACCAGCACCACGGTCACGCCGATGATCGCGCCGGAGATCTGCGACATCGCCTTGCGCGTGGCCTCCCGCGGCGACAGCCCTTCGGTGCTCATGATGCGCTCGACGTTCTCGACCACCACGATCGCATCGTCCACCACGATGCCGATCACCAGAACCATGCCGAACATGGTCAGCACGTTGATCGAGAAGCCGAGCACCAGCAGGACCGCAAAGGTGCCCATCAGCGCGATCGGGATCACCAGGGTCGGGATGATCGTGTAGCGGATGTTCTGCAGGAACAGGAACATCACCAGGAACACGAGTGCCACGGCTTCGAGCAGCGTCATCGCCACCTGTCGGATCGAGATCTCGACGAACTTCGAGCTGTCGTACGGGATGGTCGCCGTGACGCCGGCGGGGAAGTAGCGCGACAGTTCAGTCAGCCGCGCGTTGATCGCACGGGCAGTGGCCAGCGCGTTGCCAGTCGGCGACAGCTGTACGCCGATCCCGGTCGATGGCTGGCCATTGAGCCTTGCCTGCGGGCTGTACGACTGTGCGCCCAGTTCGACGCGCGCCACGTCCCGCAGCCGGACCAGCCCGCCGTCGGTGGCCGCGCGCAGCACGATGGCACCGAACGCCTCCGGGGTCGCCAGCTGGCCGGCCACCACCACGGTTGCGAAGATGCTCTGTCCAGGCGTGGCAGGCAGGGCGCCGATGGTGCCCGAGGCGACCTGGGCGTTCTGGGCCGCGATCGCGGCCGTGACGTCGGTCAGGGACAGCCGGAAGCCGACCAGCTTCGCCGGGTCGATCCAGATGCGCATCGCGCGCTCGGTGCCGAACAGCTGGGCCTGGCCCACGCCCGGTACGCGCTGGATCTCGGGCAGCACGCTGCGCGAGGCATAGTCGCCGAGGGCGACCGGATCCAACGCCGGATTGTCCGACGACACGATGATGAACAGCAGGAAGTTCGCGCGCGCTCGGTCGACGCGTACCCCCTGCTGGGTGACCGCCTGCGGCAGGCGCGGTGTTGCCCGGCTCAGCCGGTTCTGCACGTCCACCTGCGCGAGGCCGGGGTCGGTGCCGGGCTGGAAGCTGAGGGTGATCGACCCGGTGCCGTCGGCCTGGGCGACCGACTCCATGTAGATCAGACCAGGCGACCCGTTCATCTCGCGCTCGATCACGCTGAGCACGCTGTCCTCGAGCACCTGTGCCGAGGCACCCGGATAGACCGCCGACACGACGATCGCCGGGGGCGCCACGGCCGGGTACTGAGCCACTGGCAACTGGGTGATCGACACCGCGCCCAGCACCAGGATGAACAGCGCGATCACCCATGCGAACACTGGGCGCTCGATGAAGAATGACGCCATCAGGAACCCGCCGCGGGCGACGGGGCGGCAGCGCCCGGCACAGTGGTGACCGGTGGCCGCCAGGGCACCGCTGTCACCGGGCGGTCGCCCTGGAGTTTCTGGAATCCGTCGACGATGACCTGCTCTCCGGTGGCCAGCCCCTCGAGGACCACCCACTGTCCGTCGCGCGCGGGGCCGAGCCTGACGGCGCGATCGGTGACCTTGCCATCGGTGGCCACCACCTTGACCCGGTCGCCCTGGGCCGAGCGCTGCACGGCCTGCTGCGGCAGCAGCAGGGCGCCGGCTGCGCTCGCCTGCTCCAGGCGCGCTCGCACGTACATGCCGGGCAGCAGCATGCCGCGCGGGTTGGGCACTTCGGCGCGCAGCGCGATCTGCCCGGTCGCCGGGTCGACCGACAGGTCGGAGAACAGGAGGCGGCCGGGCACCGGATAGACGCTGCCGTCATCGAGCACCAGGCGCACCGCAACGGCTTCGGCTGCACCGGACCGGCGCAGCGCGCCGGTGGCGATCGCCGCGCGCAGCCGGAGTACGTCCGCGACCGGCTGCAGGATGTTCACGTACATCGGGTCGACCTGCTGCACCAGGGCCAGCTGGGTGGCCTCACCCTGGCCGACCAGCGCACCCTCGGTGACCAGCGCGCGCCCGATGCGGCCGGAGATCGGTGCGGTAACGGTTGCGTACCCCAGGTTGATCCGTGCGCTCTGCAGCGAAGCCTGGGCAGAGGCCAGCTCGGCTTCGGCCAGTTTCTGTGCGGCCACTGCGTTCAGGTAGTCCTGCTGGCTGATCGCGTCAGCCTCGGCGAGCGGCTTGAAGCGCGCGGCCTGCGCCCGTGTCTGCATCACGCTGGCTTCGCTGCGCGCCACCGCGGCCTGCGCTGCGGCCAGCAGCGCCTCGAAGGGCGCGGCGTCGATCTGGAACAGTATCTGGCCAGCCTTGACGTCGCTGCCCTCTCGGAACAGGCGCTGCTGCAGGATGCCGGCAGCGCGCGCC
>JBILGF010000408.1:0-3272 GCA_044351195.1 Burkholderiales bacterium | reverse complement strand
CGAGGAATCCGGGGGCGTATGCGCATCGCCGCACTCGCCCGGTACGTTAATCTGCTTCTGCTGCTGACCTGCAGCGTGAAGCGCTGCCATCCCTCGGGCGCAGCCCGGGGCGACCCATCGGTTGCCTTGCCGGCCGCCTGGCACCTGGAAAGTCCGACGACACCCGACGATGATTTCCCTCACCCGTACCGCTCCTGCCAGCCGCGACATCATCCACAAGGCGCTGATCCTCGTGCGCCCGCAGTTCAGGCTCGACTTCGACAACGGCATCCATGGCGTGCGCCACTGGAGCCGCGTCTGGTTCCATGGCCGACGGCTTGCCAAGGCGATGGACGTCACCCCGTGCGTGCTCGCCTGGTTCGCGTTCCTGCACGACAGCCAGCGCCACAACGACGGCCATGATCCGCGTCACGGTCATCGCGCCGCCGACTTCGCGGTGCGGCTTCGCCGCGACGGACAGGTTGCAGAACTGTCCGCGACCGAATTCGATCACCTCTGCGAAGCGATGCGCCTGCACAGCGACGGCCACACGGTGAGCGATCCCGCGATCATCGCCTGCTGGGATGCCGACCGGCTCGACCTCGGCCGCGTCGGCATCACGCCGCGGGCGGACCGACTCTGCACGCCGCATGGCCGCAAGCCGGAGACGATCCAGACCGCACTCGCCCTGTCGCGTAGGAAGGCCCAGCGCGGTCGCCGTGGCCCGTAAGGCCTCGGGACCGATGCGCCGCTTCACCGCCTCGATGCATGACCGGGCTACCGCCTGGATCTGACGCAGGCGGCCGTAGTGCGCCGACCGCAGGTCACGACCGGCACCGCTGCTGTCATTGATAGCGGTTCGAGGAGGAGCATCCGATGCCTGACTTGCTGGTCAGTGGAGTCGCCGCGAGTGTTATCAAGGCACTCAAGGAGCGCGCTGGCGCGCATGGGCGAAGTTCCGAGGCGGAACACCGGCAGAGGACGCGGGAAGGCGCCTATCTGTCGGTCATCACGGTGGGGGCGCTTCGCCAGGGCATCGAACGCATCCGGCTTCGCGGCGACGCCGAGCAGGCGACCTTGCTGGCAGACTGGCTCACGATCGTGCTCGATCAACATGCGGGCAACGTCCCCGCCGTCGATGCCGACGCTGTCCAGATCTGGGGGCGACCGCGGGTTCGGGATCCCGGGCACGCACGGGACAAGCAGATCGCGGCCATCGCGCCACGGCGGGTGCAGCATCATTCGACGTTCAGGAACTCGTCGCGCAGCCGTCCGTTGAAGCTCTCGTTCGTGCCGTTCTGCCACGGTTTTCCTGGGTCGATATGCACGGTCTCGACATTGTTCTCCGCAAGCCACTTCAGGATCGCCAGGCTGACGAACTCTGGCCCGTTATCGCTGCGGATGAAGGCCGGGATGCCGCCCCCATCTGCGCGAACGTGTCGATCCGCAGCACCTGCGTGCGCGGTTCAGGAGCGGGGCAGCACCACCGGCTGGCCATGCGCCGTGGCGTGCGCCGCGCGATCCCAGGCGCCGATCCGATCCGCCAGTTCCGCGTCGCCGACCACGGCCTTGCGTGCCGCCAGCGTCTCGAGCGCAGCGAGCCAACGCTCGTAGTAGCGGCTGCCATCGTCGTGCTCGTGCCGCGCGTTCGCCGCGGCGATCTCGGCCGATAGCGTGGCTGCCCATTCGCCCCAGGTGAACACGCCGCGGCGATGCAGCTCGAGCGCCATCGCGAAGGCCTGTGCTTCCCAGGGCGCCCGGAACACCGGACCGTCTTCGTCGTGCGGCAGCGTCGGCAGCGCGTCGAGATCGACGGCAGCGGCCGCGTCAGGCCGGCAGGAGGTAGTCATCCCAGACGTCCAGGCAGAGGGTGTCGCGCGGGGCGGCCGCCTCGCCCCACAGTTCGGTGGCGGCGAAGCGGATGCTGTACATGTGCTGCGGCTTGCGGTCGCGGGTCATCGCGTTGCTGTCGGCGAACGAGAACACGCCGTGGTCGCGCTGGACCACGCCGCGCCGGCCGCGGGCATAGCGCGGCAGCCGGGTATGGCCCTCGGGCTGGAAGTTGCGCGTCATCACCGCATCGCCGACGCGGAACTTCGGCGCGACCTGCACCTCGTCCATCCGCGTGCGGCGGCGGGTACGCGTGATCGCCTCGACCTGCGACGGCTGCAGGCAGGCGCTCGCGCGCTCGGCCGACGCGGGCTGGCCGCTCGCCAGTTCCGCCTCGTCGATCATGCCGCTCTCGACCAGCACGCGCTCGAGGCCGTACAGCGCGCGTTCGTAGTAGCTCGCCGCAAGGAACGCGGCCGGCGGCATCCGTTCACGCGCGTAGCGTCCCATGTCGCCGTTGTAGCGGCGATGGAAGGCACAGGCCATGCGCAGCGCGAACACCCGACCGTGCCAGTACTCGTGGAACACGCCGTCTTCCTGCTCGATCACCAGCGGGCCCATGCCGTGCATGCCGCCCATGTCGTGGATGCTGTTCATGCGCCGCCCTCCGGACGCTTCGCGGTGCCGACCCCGACCATCGAGTCGCGAGTGACCAGCGCGGCGAGCGCCTCCTCGCTCCAGCCTTCGGTGCCAGCCGGTCGTTCGGGCACCACGAGGTAGCGCATCTCGGCGGTGGAGTCCCAGACACGCACCTCGACGTCCTCGGGGATGTCCTCGCCGAAGGCCTTCAGCACGCCGCGCGGGTCGACCACCGCGCGCGCGCGATAGGCGTCGGACTTGTACCAGGCCGGCGGCAGGCCGAGCACCGGCCACGGATAGCAGGAGCACAGCGAGCAGACGACCAGGTTGCGCACCTCCGGGGTGTTCTCCACCGCGACCATGTCTTCGGCATGCGGCTCGATGAAGCCGAACTCGGCCACCGCCGCGGTTGCATCGGCCAGCAGCCGCTCGCGGAACGCAGCGTCGACCCAGGCGCGGGCCACCACGCGCGCGCCATTGCGCGGCCCGACCCGATGCTCGTAGGTGTCGACGATCTCGTCGAGCGTCTTCGGGTCGATCAGGCCCTTCTCGACGAGCAGGGACTCCAGCGCCTTCACGCGCAGTGCCGGCCCGGAGAGCGGGCGATCGTGCGCATTTTCATGGTCGTGGTCGTGATGGTGATCGCTCATGATCCTCACTCAGGTGGCGTCCGCGTCGCGCGGCAGAGGCCGCCGCCCGACACCGGCTGGCTGATTCTACGGAACAATCGGTCCGGGACGGATGCGGCAGCGGCGGCGCAGGACGAGCGCACAGTCGGCGACGCAATGGCCGTGCAGCGGGTCACCGCCGTCTTTGTGGCGCTG
>JBILGF010000052.1:0-10847 GCA_044351195.1 Burkholderiales bacterium | reverse complement strand
GACCCGCAGCCGCACGCGCAATGGGCGAGCGAGACCGATACGGCAACCGGCGCCGGCACCGCGGTGCAGGGCGGCCGCTGGCGCGTCAGCGTGCTGCGCACCGCCGACCAGGACGAAGCGCTGAAGTCCTTCGATGCGCTGCGCGGCGCGGGCTTCGATGCGCGCATCCGCGCCACCCGGGCAGGACCGGACAACGGCTATGACGTGGGCATCGGCCGCCTGTCGAGCGAGGCGGAAGCGCGCGGTCTGGCGGCACGGCTGGCCGGGCTGCCCGGCGTGGGGGGGCAGGTGTCGATCGGCCGCTGAACCGACCGGCGCGGAAAAAATAAATCGCCGCCGGCTATCAGGGGCACGCCCTGGCCCGCCCTTATAATCGCGCCCTGCCATGCAAAGCCGATTGCTCGAAAACCTGAATCCGGAACAGCTCGCAGCCGTCACGCTGCCGCGCGAGTCTGCGATGATCCTCGCCGGTGCCGGCAGCGGCAAGACGCGGGTGCTGACCACGCGCATCGCGTGGCTGATCGAGACACGGCAGGTCAATCCGCTCGGCCTGCTGGCGGTCACCTTCACCAACAAGGCCGCACGCGAGATGCTGACCCGCATTTCAGCGATGCTGCCGATCAACACCCGCGGCATGTGGGTGGGCACCTTCCACGGCCTGGCCAACCGCATGCTGCGCGCCCACCACCGCGACGCCGGGCTGCCGCAGACGTTCCAGATCATGGACACCGCCGATCAGGTGGCCCTGGTCAAGCGGATGATGAAGGCCAACGGCGTCGACGAAGAACGCTTCAAGCCGCGCGATACCGCATGGTTCATCAGCGCGCAGAAAGATGCCGGGTTGCGGCCCGGGTCGGTCGAGGCGTTCGACGACCAGACGCGGCAACTGGTCGAGATCTACCGCATGTACGAGGCGCAGTGCCAGCGCGAGGGCGTGACCGACTTCGCCGAGCTGATCCTGCGCAGCTACGAACTGCTGGCCAGGAACGAGGCGATCCGCGAACACTACCGCGCGCGCTTCGCGCACATCCTGGTCGACGAGTTCCAGGATACCAACCGCCTGCAGTTCGACTGGCTGAAGCTGATCGCCGGCGCGCAGAACGCGGTGTTCGCGGTTGGCGACGACGACCAGTCGGTGTACAGCTTCCGCGGCGCCAAGGTTGCGAACATGCGCGACTTCGAGCGCGAGTTCAATGCCGGCACGATCATCAAGCTCGAGCAGAACTACCGCTCCCACGGCAACATCCTGGAAGCCGCCAACGTGCTCATCGGGCACAACCAGCAGCGGCTGGGCAAGAACCTGTGGACCTCCGAGTCGCAGGGCGAGCCGATCCGGCTGTTCGAGGCGCAGACCGACTTCGAGGAAGCGCAGTTCATCGTCGAGCAGGTGCGCGACCTGAAGGCGACCGGCGTACCGCTGGTCGAGGTCGCGCTGCTCTACCGCTCGAATGCACAGTCGCGGGTACTCGAACACGCGCTGTTCTCGGCGGGCCTGCCCTACCGGGTCTACGGTGGCCTGCGTTTCTTCGAGCGCCAGGAAATCAAGCATGCGCTCGCCTACCTCCGGCTCGTCGCCAACGCGGACGACGACGCGGCGCTGCTGAGGGTGATCAACTTCCCCACGCGCGGCATCGGTGCGCGCTCGATCGAGCAGTTGCAGGACACGGCCCGCGCCGGCGGCACCAGCCTGTGGCAGGCGGCCTGCTCGCGCGGCGGCTCGAAGGGCGGCTCGCCGGACGCACCGCGCAAGGGCGTCGAGGGCTTCGTGCTGCTGATCGACCGGCTGCGCAACGAGTGCGCCGGCATCACCCTGCCCGAGATGATCGAAACGGTCATCGAAAGATCAGGGTTGCGCACGCATTACGAGGCCGAGCGCGAAGGTGCGGACCGGCTGGCAAACCTCGATGAGCTGGTCAATGCAGCCGCGCAGTTCTCGGACGATCCGATGCGCATGCTCGAGATGGAAGCCGATGCGGCGATACCGGCGGACGGCGCGGACGGCACGAATGCGGCGCCGGCGGACCCGTCCCCGGACACCCCGCCCGACCAGCTGCTGATCCAGTTCCTGTCGCATGCATCGCTCGAAGCCGGGGACAACCAGGCCAACGCCGGGGACGATGCGCTGCAGCTGATGACGGTCCATGCCTCCAAGGGCCTCGAGTTCCACAGCGTCTTCGCCAGCGGCCTCGAAGAGGGCCTGTTCCCGCACGAGAACAGCCTGAACGATGCCGGCGGTGTCGAGGAGGAGCGTCGGCTGATGTACGTCGCGGTCACGCGTGCACGGCGGCGGCTCTACCTGACCTTCGCCCAGAGCCGGATGCTCCACGGCCAGACCCGCTACAACGTCGCCTCGCGCTTCCTGCGCGAGATCCCGGTAAAGCTGCTCAAGCGGCTTTCGCCGACCTATGAGCGCGGCGGCGGCTCGACCAGCTTCGACCGGCCGCGCACGCCGTCCAGCTACGCGCCGGTACAGGTACAGCAGGCGCCGAAGATCGAGGCTGCGGGCATGCCGTTCCGGATCGGCCAGAACGTGCGCCATGCGAAGTTCGGGGGCGGCGTGATCATCGACGCCGAGGGCCGCGGATCGGACGCCCGCGTGCAGGTCAACTTCGGCCGCGAAGGCGTGAAGTGGCTTGCGCTGGCCTACGCCAGGCTGGACGCTGCCTGACCCGGCGGACCGCCCGGCGAGGCGGAACCGGCGTCAGGGCTGGGCAGGGGGCACCGGCGGTTGGCCGGAGGGTTGTCCGGCCGGGGCTGTTTCGTCGGGCCCGGGCATGTCCGAAAGCCGGGGCGCAGCGGCTTCGTCCTGCGTTTGCGCGGTTCCGGATGAGTCATCGTCATCGGATTCGAACACGTCTGCATAGGACGTGTAGAAGCTGATGAAGCCCACCGGAGCCAGAACGGCGACCAGCGCACCCAGGAAGATCATGGCCAGCAGCGGCCCGATCGCCGGCACCAGGGCGAGGATGCCCACCACCAGCCGCGCGAGGATCATCACCAGCAGCAGGCCGATGAAGCAGGTCAGGAAGGCGCGCCAGTTGCTCAGCGCAGCCCCGAGGCTCGCCAGCAGCGACGCCATGGCCTTCTGTCCGTGGAAGTAGATCAGCAGCGGCGCGAACCACGACGCAAGAAGCAGCGGCAGCAGCAACGACAGGCCGACCAGCCCGGCCAGCGCCATCGCTGCGGTGGCCACCACCGGCGCTTCGGCAGCGCCGGATGCCGCCCCCGCCCCGAGGGTCCGTGCCACGTCGGCCCCGCCGATCGCCATCATCACGCCGACGATCATCAGTTGTCCGACCAGGTAGATGCCGCCGACGGAAACGAGATCGCTGGTGGAGGCACGGAAACCGCTCAGGAACAGAGCCGGCTCGATGGGCGCACCACGCACGACCGCCTGGGCGGCCAGCGCGATGCCGACGCTGAACACCGGAAACAGCAGGCCGAACACCAGTGGCCCGATCACCGGCAACAGGCTGCTGAAGACCATCGCGGCGAGCAATCCGAGCAGGACCAGCATCCAGGCGCCCGGATTGCGCCGGTAGATCACGTAGGCATTGACCAGCCACTGAGCGCCCCGCAGGGCACGCAACACGCGCGCGCGTGGCATCGGGGCGGGCACTCGCAGATCGTCTGTAGCCATGGGCGGATCAGGCAGCGGCACCGGGGAGCGCGATGCGTCCCGGTGCGGCGACATGCCAGGCGAGCAGGTCGCGAAAGTGGGAGGGATCGTGGGCGTGAACGAGTTCGCCCGGGCGCGGCAGGTGGAAATCGAACAGCCGCGACACCCAGAAGCGCAACGCACCCGCCCTCAGCATCACCGGCCAGGCACGCCGTTCGGCCTCGCCGAACGGCCGCACGCTCGCATAGGCCTCGAGCAGTTGCGCCGCCTGGTCGACATCGATGCCGGCAGCCGGGTCGGCATAGTCGGCGCGGCACCAGTCGTTCACGGCGACCGCCAGGTCGAACAGCAACACGTCGGTACACGCGAAGTAGAAATCGATGATGCCACTGACCTCACCCGGGGAATCGGTCTCGCCGTCGAACAGCACGTTGTCCCGGAACAGGTCGGCATGGATCGGCCCGCGCGGCAGGCGATCGAAGCGATGGCTTGCCTGGAACGCGATCTCGTCCTTCAGGCATTGCCAGTGTTCGGCCGGCATGAAACCGCTCAGCCTCGGTGCGGTTGCAGTCCACCAGTGCGGGCCGCGCGGGTTGGGCATCACGGCCGGGTAGTCCATGCCCGCGTCATGCATGCGGGCGAGCATCCGGCCCACCGCGGCGCACTGCCCCGCCGTGGGCGCGGTGACCGAGCGGCCCGACAGCCGGGCGACGATCGCCGCAGGTTTGCCGTTCAGTTCGCCCAGCCAGCGACCGTCGACATCGGGCATCGGCCGCGGCGACGGTATCGCACGGTCGGCGAGGTGCGCCATCAGCCCGAGGTAGAAAGGCAGTTCGGCAACCGTGAGCTTCTCGAACAGCGTCAGCACATAGCGTCCATGGCAGGTACCGGAATCGCCTTCCGCGGCCTCTGTAGTGAGGAAGTAGTTCGTGTTCTCGATGCCTGTCTCGATGCCTTCGAGTCCGGCCAGGCGGCCGAGCGAGTAGCGGGCCAGCCAGGCAGCAGCCTGGTCGGGCGTGACGGTGGTGAAGACGGCCATGGTCCGGAATGCCTCTGCAGCAGCCCCCGGCTACCAGCTGCGGATGACCCACATCGGGACCCGCACGCCGCTGTCGAAGCTGGCCGTGCGCGCGAAATTGCCGTCGCCGAAATAATCGACCAGGTAGTACGGCGTGCCGCCACCGACCGGCGTGACCCGCAGCATGTAGAGCTGCCCGCCGACGCGGAACTCTTCGACCGTCTCGCGCTCGCGGCGCACGATACGCACTTCAGGCTCCACGCCCGGGGCCAGCGGCAGCGTCGCCGGCGGCGGCGGTGGGATGTCCGGCAGCGGCTCGAGATTGGGCGGGCGCTGCTGGGCCACGGCCGGCAGCGGCAACGCGAAGCCGAAGGCCAGCACCAGCAGCAGGGCGGCGGCGGTGCCGAATCGCGGGTTCGAAAAGCTTCGCATGACAGGGCTCTGGATTCTGCAAAGCGTCATTCTAGGCAACCTCGGGCCGCGCCGCCATCGCAACGCGTTGCGCCGGTGACGCAGCGCGGTAGCTGCAGACGGGCAGAAAGCCTCGAAAAGTCCTATTCTTCCACCGTAGCATCGTTACACTTCGGAACAGTCCTCCGTGGCGACGGTACCGGTCGTCCAGCGGAAGGCTTCAAACCAATCTCATGGAGATACCCTGAATGGCTGCCAAGAAGCCCGCCAAGAAAGCCGCTAAGAAGGTCGCAAAGAAAGCCGTAACGAAGGTCGCCAAGAAGGCCGTCAAGAAGGTCGTGGCGAAGAAAGCCGCAACCAAGAAGGCCGCACCGAAGAAAGCTGCGAAGAAGAAGGTTGCACGCAAGCCGAACGCTGCGTTCATGGCCACCCTGAAGCCCAGCGCACTGCTCGCCGCAATCGTCGGCGACAAGCCGCTGTCGCGGCCGGACGTGACCAAGAAGATCTGGGCGTACATCAAGAAGAACGGCCTGCAGGACAGCGTCAATCGCCGCAACATCAATGCCGACGCCAAGCTCGGCCCGATCTTCGGCGGCAAGAAGCAGGTCTCGATGTTCGACCTCACCAAGCTCGTCTCGAAGCAGCTCTCCGCCTGAACGCGTAGCGGAGCGGGGGTCCGGAGCGGGAGCCCCGCTCCGTTTTCCGTTCGCTGTTCTACAGATTCAACTGGATCTCGCGCTCTTCCGCCGACGGCGCGAAGCCGCGTGATTCGTAGTGGTCGAAGATCGCCGAGGATACCTTCGCCGGGTCGTCGATCAGCTGGATCAGGTTCATGTCCTCGGGGCTGATCATGCCCTCGGCGACCAGCCGATCCCGGAACCAGTCGATCAGCCCGCCCCAGAACGGGGTATGCACCAGGATGATCGGCATGCGCCGCGTCTTGCCGGTCTGTACCAGCGTGAGCGCCTCGAACAGTTCGTCCAGCGTACCGAAGCCGCCCGGCAATACCACGTAGGCAACGGCGAACTTCACGAACGCGACCTTGCGCGCGAAGAAGTGGCGGAACGTCTGGCTCACGTCCTGGTACGGGTTGGGTTTCTGCTCGCGCGGCAGCAGGATGTTCAGGCCGACACTGGGGCTGCGCCCGGAATGGGCACCCTTGTTGGCGGCCTCCATGATGCCCGCGCCACCTCCGGAGATCACCGCAAAGCCGGCATCCGACAGCTGGCGCGAGATCGTCTCGGCGAGCAGGTAATAGGCATGGTCGGGCGGCGTTCGCGCGCTGCCGAATACGCTCACCGCCGGCGCGATGTTGGTCAGCCGTTCGGTCGACTCGATGAACTCTGACATAATCTCGAGTACGCGCCACGCCTCGCGCGAGGACTCCACCCGCCGGGCAAGTTCGGGCTCTACCGAGGGTGTGAGCAGCGCTGGCATCTTTTCCCGCATGGGTTGCTCCTTGAAGACACTGCTGCTGGTCGACGCGTCGTCCTACCTGTATCGCGCTTTCCATGCCCTGCCCGACCTGCGCAACAACGCGGGCGAGCCGACTGGCGCGATCTACGGCGTGATCAACATGCTGCGCCGGCTACAGCGGGAAGTGCCGGCAGATTATAGGGCGTGCGTGTTCGACGCCAGGGGAAAGACCTTTCGCGACGACTGGTACCCGGAGTACAAGGCCACGCGCGCGCCGATGCCCGATGATCTCGCGCTCCAGATCGCGCCGATCCATGATGCGATCCGAGCGCTGGGCTGGCCGATCGTGATGGTCGAAGGCGTCGAAGCCGATGACGTGATCGGCACGCTGGCCGCGCGCGCACGGGGGCATGCGATGCGTACCGTGGTGTCCACCGGCGACAAGGACCTCGCACAGCTGGTCGACGAATCGACGACGCTGGTCAACACGATGAGCAACGAGACGCTCGACCCGCCTGCGGTGCAGGCGAAGTTCGGCGTACCGCCGTCGCGGATCGTCGACTATCTTTCGCTGGTGGGCGACACCGTCGACAACGTGCCGGGCGTGGCCAAGGTCGGTCCGAAGACCGCGGTCAAATGGATCACGCAGTACGGCTCGCTCGACGGGGTGATCGCGCACGCCAGCGAGATCGGCGGCGTGGTCGGCGAGAACCTGCGCAAGGCGATCGACTGGCTGCCGATGGGACGCCAGCTGGTCACGGTGAAGTGCGATGTCGACCTGCCGCTCGGGCCGGAGGCACTGGTGCCTGCCGAGCCCGACGATGCACGGCTTGCCGAGCTGTTCGAGCGCTTCGAGTTCAAGAGCTGGCTGGCCGAGGTCAAGGCTACCCGCCATCCGGAGGCCCATGGCGGCAATCACAGGGGCTCGGATGCAATGCCTGCGGTGGCGGCGGCGGCCGGGCGACAATGGGCGCCCGACCTGTCCGATGCACCGCCGCCTGCGCCGGCCATGGTCGAGCGCCACTACGAGTGCGTCACGACCGAGGCGCAGCTCGACGCGTGGATCGTCCGCATCGAGGCGGCTGCGCTCACTGCGGTCGATACCGAGACCACCAGCCTGGAGCCGATGAACGCCGAGCTGGTCGGCATCTCGCTGTCGACCGCGCCGGGCCTCGCCTGCTACATCCCGGTGGGGCACCGCTACCCGGGCGCGCCCGACCAGCTCGGCCGCGACCACGTGCTCGCGCGGCTGCGCCACTGGCTGGAAGCCGAGTCGTTTCCGAAAGTCGGCCAGAACCTGAAGTACGACGCGCACATCTTCGAGAACCATGGCGTGCGCATCGCCGGTATCGTGCACGACACGCTGCTGCAGTCGTACGTGCTCGAGAGCCATCGCCGGCACGACATGGACGACCTTGCCCTGCGCCACCTCGGCGAGACCACCATCACCTACGAGCAGGTGGCTGGCAAGGGCGCGAAGCAGATCGGCTTCGCCGAGGTGTCGATCGACAGCGCGACGGCGTATGCCGCCGAGGACGCGGACATCACGCTGCGGCTGCACCATGTGCTTTACCCGCAGGTGGCGGCGATCGAGCCTATGGACAGGCTTTACCGTCAGATCGAGATCCCGGTGGCACGCGTGCTGCAGTCGATGGAACGCGCGGGCGTGCTGGTGGACGCACAGTTGCTCAACCGCCAGAGCAACGAGCTCGGCAACAAACTGGTCGAGATCGAGCGACAGGCGCACGAGGCGGCCGGGCAGCCATTCAACCTGAACTCGCCCCGGCAGATCCAGGAGATCCTGTTCGGAAAGCTGGGGATGCCGGTCATCCGCAAGACCCCGAGCGGTACCCCGTCGACCGACGAGGACGTGCTGACCGAGCTCGCGCTCGACTACCCGCTGCCCAAGCTCCTGCTGGAGCATCGTTCGCTTTCGAAGCTGAAGTCGACCTACACCGACAAGCTGCCGAGGATGGTCAATGCACGAACCGGGCGCGTGCATACCAACTATTCGCAGGCAGTGGCCGTGACCGGCCGACTGTCCTCGAACGAACCCAACCTGCAGAACATCCCGGTGCGCACCGCCGAGGGCCGGCGCATCCGCGAGGCGTTCATCGCACCGCCGGGCAGCGTGATCGTGTCGGCCGACTACTCGCAGATCGAGCTGCGCATCATGGCCCACCTGTCCGGTGACGAAGGATTGCTCGGTGCATTCGCAGCGGGCGAGGACATCCACCGCGCGACCGCCGCCGAGATCTTCGCGACCAGCCCGGCCGACATCAGCGGTGAACAGCGTCGCTACGCGAAGGTGATCAATTTCGGGCTGATCTACGGCATGTCGGCGTTCGGCCTGGCGTCACAACTCGGCATCGAACGCTCGGCTGCGCAGCAGTACATCGACCGCTACTTCATGCGCTACCCTGGCGTCGCCGTCTACATGCGGCGTACCCGCGCCGCCGCGCATGACGCAGGCTTCGTCGAGACCGTGTTCGGCCGCAGGCTCTACCTGCCGGACATCCGCAGTTCGAACCAGGGCCGCCGGCAGGGCGCCGAGCGTGCGGCGATCAATGCGCCGATGCAGGGCACCGCCGCCGACCTGATCAAGCTGGCGATGATCGCGGTCGATCACCATCTGCGCCAGGCCGGCATGTCCACCCGCATCATCATGCAGGTTCACGACGAGCTGGTACTCGAGGTTCCTGACGCCGAACGCGCCGCTGTCGCCGAGTCGCTGCCGCGACTGATGAACGGCGTGGCGACCCTTGCCGTGCCCCTGCTGGTCGAAATGGGCACCGGCCCCAACTGGGAAACCGCCCACTGATCCCGTCAGACCTAATTCGGGTCAGAGACGATTTTCGGTCTAATTCGGGTCAGAGACGATTTTCTAAAAATCGTCTCTGACCCGAATTAGACACGAATCAGACCCGGATCAGCGGATCAGCGACTGCCCCGGCTTCACCCGGCTGAACACCACTGGCCGCGTGCCGTAGGCGAAGCGATCCGCCTCGATGCGCACCGTGGTGTAGCGCGAGTTCTCGAGGTCGCGTACGTCCGGATGATCGTTGCGGTAGTGCGCTCCGCGCGAATCCTCGCGCTGCTCGGCCGCGCCGCGGATCGCCTGGCTGACAAGCACCAGGTTCTTCAGGTTGATCCAGTCATGCCATGTCAGATTGAAGCCGCGCTGGCCGTCGGCCACGCCGGTCGCGTCGATGCGTGCATCGAGTTCCTCCAGGCCGCCGCCTGCGCGCGCGAGGCTGGCTGCATCTCGGAAGATGCCGACGTCGTCCCACATCAGGTCGTGCAGGCGTGTCCGGATGTCGGACAGGCCGGTTGCAGGGCCTTTGCTGCCGGCGGCGAATGGCAGCATCACCCGCGCCACGCCGGCGGCTATCGCGTCTTCGTCCGGCTCGTGGAACACGCCGTTGTCGGCGACCCAGGCACCCATGGTGTCCCCGGCGATGCCGCCGTATACGGTCGAATTGGCGACGCCGTTGCCGCCGAGCCGGTTCGCGCCGTGCACGCCGCCGGTGTCTTCGCCGGCCGCGAACAGGCCGGGCAGGTCGGTCGAGCAGTCGGTGCGGAAGACCACGCCGCCCATCATGTAGTGCGCGGTCGGCACCACCTCGACCAGCCCCCCCACCAGATCGAAACCACAGTCGGCGCAGCGCTCGACCATGCCGGGGAATTCCTTCTTCACCATCGCCGGGTCGAGGTGGCGCATCGTGATGTACACCCCGCCATTCGGCCCGACGTTGCCTTTCAGCATCTGGTCGTACATGCCACGGCTCACGATGTCGCGCGTCGCACGCTCGTTGCGCGGGTCGTACTGGCCCATGAAGCGCTCGCCCTGCCCGTTCAGCAGGTAGCCGCCCACGCCGCGCAGGCCCTCTTCGATGATGGTACCGGTGATGCGGGTACCCGCCCCGGCCACCAGGCCAGTGGGGTGGAACTGCACCATCTCCATGTCGCGCAGGGGCAACCCGGCGCGCAGCGCCATCGCCATGCCGTCGCAACTCTTGTCGCCGGAGGGGGTGTGGTACTTGTACATGGTCGGCCCGCCACCGGTGGCGAGCAGCACTGCCTGCGCCTGCACGAACACCAGTTCGCCACTGCGGATGTCGATCATCAGCACGCCGGCCACGGCATCGCCACGGCGGTTGCGGATGATCTCGATCGCCCGGTGCTCTTCGAGCCGCTTGATGCCGCGCGCCCAGGTCTGCTCGGCCAGCCGGCTGATGATCTCGATGCCGGTCAGGTCACCCTTGTGCACCGTACGATCGAAGGTCTGCCCAGCGAACGCCTTCTGGTGCACGGTGCCGTCGGGGTTGCGGTCGAAGAAACAGCCCAGTTCGTTCTCGAGTTCGTGGATGCGCTCGATCGCCA
>JBILGF010000106.1:0-8288 GCA_044351195.1 Burkholderiales bacterium | reverse complement strand
GGCGCCAGGGCGCCGGGCACGCCGGCCGGCAGCATCAAGGTGCCGTCACCCGGCACTCCGGCCGGCGGTGTCGCCGCGCCGGGGGCCCGGCCCGCCGCCGCGAAAACGGTCCCCGGTCCTTGACTGCCTCCTTGACGGCCTCCTTGACCGCCCCCTTGATCGCCTCCCTGTTCGACCGCCCGGCCGTACTGCTCGACCTCGAGACCACCGGCGCCTCGCCTGCGCGCGACCGGATCACCGAGATCGGGCTGGTCGAGCTCGGGCCCGGACTGCCCGACCCGGCCCGCGGCGAGCCGCCGCTCACCTGGAGCACGCTGGTCCGGCCAGGCATCCCGATACCGCCGTTCATCGCCGGGCTGACCGGCATCGACGACGACATGGTCGCTTCGGCACCGCCCTTTGCCGAGCTCGCTGCCGACCTTGCGCGCCGCCTCGACGGCAAGGTGCTGGTCGCGCACAACGTACGCTTCGACTACGGCTTCCTGTGTGCCGAGTTCGAACGCGTCGGCATCCGCTTCGCACTGCCTGCGCTGTGCAGCGCGAAGCTCTCGCGCAGGCTCTACCCGCAACATCCCCGGCACAACCTCGATTCGCTGATCGCGCGCCACGGCCTGCACTGCAGCGGACGCCATCGCGCGCTGGGCGATGCGCGGGTGATCGGCGACTTCCTGGTGGCTGCGGTGGCGGAACTGGGCGTCGACCGGGTGCGCGAAGTGGCGGCCGCACTGACCGCACCGGCGGGCACGCCGCGCGAGGCGATCGCCCTCGCCGACGAGCTCGCCGATGCGCCGGGCTGCTTCGTGCTGCGCGCGGCCGATGGCACCGCCCTGTACGTCGGTGCCGGGGCCAGCATGCGCGGGGAGGCCATCCGCCTGCTGCAGAAGTCCAGTGCGCTCGGCCGCGCCCTCATGGCCGAGGCCACCCGCGTGGACCCGCAACCGCATCCCGGGGCACTCGGGGCTGCCCTGGCGCAACGACGGCTGATCGGGCAGCTGTCACCGATGCATCAGCGAAGGATCGAAACCGAGCCGCTGCGCGAGTCCTGGAGCCTGGCCTGGACCGGCGACCTGGCCACCGGCTTCGTGCTGCGGGAAGCGACCGATCCCGCACCGGCCGGCGTGCGCGAGACCCGGTTCGGCGACTTTCCCGATCCGCACACCGCGCGCCGGGCCCTGGCTGCCTTCGCGCGGGAACACCGGCTGTGTCCGCCGCACCTCGGGCTCATGCCGGCACAAGCCGCGGCCGACGGGGCTGCGCCGCGGATTGCGACAGCCTGTGCGACCGCCTGTGCGCAACCCTGCACCCATGCGGCGCGGCGCGAGTGCCGGGGCGCAGGCCTTCCGGCCGACCCGTCGCGCGAAAGCGTGGCGGCCCATCTTGGCCGTACGTTGACCGCGCTCGCCCGCCTGCCACGGCCCACGCCGGCCGGCGGCACCGGCCGCACCGCGTTCCGCGAGACCGACGCCGAGGGGCGCAGCGAGCTGCATGTGTTCGAAGGCCCGCACTACCTCGGCAGCGTCGAGGATGCCGGTGCGCTCGCCGACCTCGACGCGCGTGCTCGCGCCTTCGCCGACGGCAGCCTCGCGCATGACCCGCAGCCGCTGCGCATCCTCACGCGCATGCTCAGGACTGCGGGCCTGCGCATCGAACGACTGCGGCTGTGACAGGGCACGGCGGGCACGCGCGGCGCTGCGGTATCATCCGGCGCTCGATATCCTCCAGGTGCTGACCATGCCGCCCGTACTGACCGGCGAACACGAATCCGCCTTCAACCAGCTGATGGACGAGACCACCGAGGCACTTGCGCTGGCCAAGGCAAGCCCGGACGTCGACGACCTCGCAGCCTGCCTCGCCGTGGCCGTGCTGAAGGTGAGCCTGGCGATCCACTTCGTGGAGCAGCAGAACCCGGGCTTCGCGAAAGACGTCGAGGAAAAGCGCCAGCGCGTGATGCAGGCGATGCAGGACTGGCACTGAACCGGTATCGAACCGGCACTTGCGTGCCGCCGACACACCGCTTCAGTGCATCACCACCGGCAGCGTCATCAGCGGCCGGAAGCCTTCCAGGAACTCGTCGATATGCTCGGCAGAGTCGTCCTGGCGGGCCGCGTCCGCGATCGAGTGCCGGAAGTGCAGCGCGATCTCGCCCTGTATGAAGGCTCCGCGCCCGGTGTGCTTGTTCACCAGTTCGTACCCGTGCTGGGCCGGGTACTCGAGGACATAGAACGTTTCGCTGTTGTAGACCAGGTTCATTGTCGTCACCTCTGCCAGGAGCGTCCGGGATCGTCAAGGGGCCTTGCCTCGGGACAGGACCGTGCCTGTCTCCTGAATGCTTATCGGCAATCCCCGCCACAAACTGAACCTGTGGGCATCGTCGCCGGATTCAAGCCCTGCGCCCGGTCCATGCCGACTGCGCGATCGCGACGCCGAGCAGGATCAGCGCCATGCCGGCAAAGGCGTTCCAGCCCGGCCTTTCGCCCAGCAGCGCCATGCCCAGCAACACCGAGATGCCCGGGGTCAGGTAGTTGGTGAGGGCCATGAAGGAAGCGCCTGCCATCCGGATCAGCTGGAAGTAGACGATGGTGGCCACTGCGGTCGGGAAGATGCCCATCCAGATCACCGACCAGACCGCCTCTGGCGGGGGCGTCGCGGAGAACGGGTCCTCGAACCAGAACGCGCAGGCGACCATCAGCACGGTGGCGATCAGCAGGGTCGCCAGGGCGACCGTGATCGAGTCCATGCGCGGCATCCGGCGCGCCGACACCGCGTTGGCGGCGTAGAGCAGCGCCCCGCCGAGTACCGACAACTGGCCCAGCACCTGAAGCAGCGAACTGCTGCCGAGGTTGATCGCATCCGGGCCGATCAGCACGACCACGCCGGCGAAGCCCAGGACGAAGCCGGCCGCCTTCGCACGCGTGATGCGCTCGCCGGCGAGCGCGAAGTGCGCGAGCACCAGCACGCCCAGGGGCATCACCGCGACCAGGATCCCCGCGAGGCTGCTGTCGATATGCTGGGTGCCCCAGGTGATGAAGAAGAACGGCAGGCAGTTGCCGAGCAGCGCGAGCCAGAGCATCCAGCCCCATTCGACACGGGTACGCGGCAGACGGCTGCCCGCAGCGGCCGCGATGCCGAGCAGCACCAGCGAGCCGAGCACCAGCCGCGCCGCGATCACGGTAAGCGGGTCGAAGCCCGACAGCGCGATCTTGATCGAGAGATAGGTCGTGCTCCACATCGTCACCAGGCAGGCCAGCAGCACCCAGTGCAATGCGGGATGGCGCGTGCGGGTCACCGTGTGCCACGCCCTGCGCGTACGGCGGCAGCGCCAGCCGCCGGCACGCGCCGCGCCGGGGGGCCGCGTCGAAGCTGCGAAGGGTGCTCGACCGCGCGCAGGTCGCGCACCCAGCGCCGGAACGGCAGCGCCAGCCGTTCCTGCCAGCGCAGCGCGCGCGGCTGCAGCGATTCGATCGTCGGCTCGGCAATCGCCTCGCCCAGTGCGAACACCACCAGGTTGTCGTCCGGCGGCGTGGGCACCGCCCATACCCGTCCACCGAACGCGTGGCACAGGTTGTCGAGATAGCCGCGCAGCTCGGGCTGGTCGGCAATGCAGTTGATCACCAGCACGCCGCGCGGGCGCAGCACCGCCCGCACCCGCTCGTAGAAGGCGCGCCGGGTGATCGCAGGCACCTGCCTGCCGCCGCAGTAGGCATCCAGCAGCACGATGTCGTACGAGGCGGGCTGGAGGGTGCGCACCAGCTTCGCGCCATCGCCGAGCAGGGCCTGGAAGCGCCGCCCGTCCTTCGGCACGCCGAACATCGTGCGCGCCGCGATCAGCACCTGGGCGTTGATCTCGACTGCGGTCACCCGCGCGCGCGGCAGCCGGCGGTGTATGAACTTGGCGAGCGAGCCGCCACCCAGCCCGATCATCAGGAAGTCGCGCGCATGGGGCAGGAACATCAGCCCCCCCATCATCGCCCGGGTATAGGCCAGGGAAAGTTCGTCCGGGCGGTCGATCCGCATCCGGCTCTGGATCGCATCGTCGCCCAGGTGCATGAGCCGCAGGCCGCGCGTCTCGCTGATGTGGACGGTGGTGCGCGCGGGCGAAGGCCCCCGGGAAAGGCGCCGGGACGCTTCGCTTATACTCTTCGGGATTGCAGGCATGGATCGAATCATTTACCGGAGGCACGCGTGAAGATCAAGGCAAACGGCATCGACATGAACTACGAGCTGCATGGCGACCTCGCCGGCAATGCACCCTGGGTCACGCTGTCCCATTCCCTCGCCTGCAACCTGCACATGTGGGACGCACAGATCGCGCAGCTTTCGAAACGGTACCGGGTGCTCGCCTACGATACCCGCGGCCACGGCCTGACCGAGGCGCCCGCGGCGGCCTATACGCTGGACCAGCTCGCCGACGACGCCAGGGAGCTGCTCGCTGCACTGAAGATCGAGCGCACCCATTTCGTCGGCCTGTCGATGGGCGGCATGATCGGACAGGTGCTCGAGCTCAAGTATCCCGGAACCTGCATCACGCTCGCCCTGTGCGACACCACCAGCCGCTATCCCGATGCCGCGATCCCCGTCTGGGCCGAGCGGGTGAAGACCGCGACGGCGCAGGGCATGGAGCCGCTGGTGGCCGGCACCCTCGCGCGCTGGTTCACCGAGCCGTTCCACGCAAAGGGCGATCCGCGCATCGAGACGGTGGCGGCGATGATCCGCTCGACGCCGCCGCTGGGCTATGCCGGCTGCTGCGAGGCGCTGCCGAAGATCGACACCACGGCGCGCCTGAACCTGATCCAGTGCCCGATCGTGATCATCGTCGGCGAGCAGGACGCCGGCACGCCGGTCGCGCTGTCGAAGGTGATGCATGAAGCGGCACCCGGTTCGCAGCTGGTGATCATCCCGCACGCCTCCCACCTTTCCAACGTCGAGCAGCCCGAAGCCTTCGGCCAGGCGCTCACGGACTTCCTCGCGCGCCACTGAGCCACGGCGGCGGGGTGCCGGGTACCTGCCAGCACGCCGCTGGCGGGAACGGCAGCGGCAGGAAACGGACTGCAACGGCAGAGGCTGGAGGAGGTTGCCTGTGTCGCTGAAGACGCGCTGCCGGCCTGCACCGGCGGTACCCGACAGCCGTGACCTTACGCAGGTCCGACGTTTCCGGCGCGCGCCGGAAACGCCTGCCACGATGCGATATCCGCGCGCCCGTGCGTGGTACGGCAAGGACTCACGGCGGCTGCGGGCCTGCGGCGCGTGGTGGCTCGACAGGGGCATCGCCTGTCGTACCCGTGGACGCGCGGGTCGAAGCGTCGGCCATGGACCCGCGTGCGGCCGCATCGCGCTCGCGCAACCGGTCGAGCCTGTCCGCGATGGCCGCCTCGAGTCCGCGCGCGACCGGATGGTAGAAGCGCCGGTCTTCCAGTCCGTCGGGCAGGTAGCACTCGCCGGCGGCATGACCGTCGGGTTCGTCGTGGGCGTAGCGGTAACCTGCGCCATGGCCGAGCGACTTCATCAGCTTCGTCGGCGCATTGCGCAGGTGCATCGGCACCGGGCGCGTCTCGTCCTGCGCGACCAGGCCACGCACCTCGTTGAAGGCGCGATACGCTGCATTGCTCTTCGCCGCACAGGCGAGATACACCACCGCATTGGCCAGCGCGAGTTCCCCTTCCGGCGATCCCAGGCGCTCGTAGGTCTCGGCGGCGTCGAGCGTGATGCGCCAGGCGCGCGGGTCGGCGAGCCCGACATCCTCCACGGCCATGCGCACGATGCGCCGCGCGAGGTAGCGCGGATCCGCCCCGCCGTCGAGCATCCGCACCAGCCAGTAGAGCGCAGCATCGGGTGAGGAGCCGCGCACCGACTTGTGCAGCGCGGAGATCTGGTCGTAGAACTGGTCACCGCCCTTGTCGAAACGGCGCACGCCGTGCGCGAGCGTCTTCTGCGCGAACGCCTGATCGATCGCCGGCACGCCTGCCCCCTGCGCGACGGCTACCACCTGCTCGACCAGGTTGATCAGACGGCGTGCATCGCCGTCGGCATGGCCGATCAGCAACTCGCGCGCGTCGGGCTGCAGCGGCGGATGCGGATGCAGCGCGCCCGAGGCGCGTGCGGCCACCTGCACCAGTTCGTCATGGCGCAGCGGCTCGAGCACATAGTCCTGGGCCCGCGACAGCAGCGCGGCATTCATCTCGAAGGACGGGTTCTCGGTCGTGGCCCCGATGAAGGTGATCAGGCCCGACTCGACATGCGGCAGGAAGGCATCCTGCTGCGACTTGTTGAACCGGTGCACCTCGTCGACGAACAGCAGCGTGCGCCGTCCGGCTTGCGCCGCCACCTGCGCGCGATCGACCGCGTCGCGGATGTCCTTTACCCCCGACAGTACCGCCGACAGGGCGATGAAATCGGCATCCACCGATGCGGCGATCAACCGTGCGAGCGTGGTCTTGCCCACGCCCGGCGGGCCCCAGAGGATCATCGAATGCATGCAGCCGGATTCCACCACCGAGGACAATGGCATGCCCGGCCCGATGAGGTGGCGCTGACCGATCACGTCGCAGAGCAGCGCCGGGCGCAGCCGCTCGGCGAGCGGCGCATGCGGCGGTGCGGCGGCGCGCACGTCCCCGGCGGCCGCGCCCCGGCCAGCCGCCGCGCGGACTGTGTCCAGCGGGTCCGGTGCGGACGGCAGCCCCGGCGCAGCGCCGAACAGGTCGCGGGTCATGTCACGCCGTGGCGGTCAATCGGCCCGGATGCCGGCGGCCTTCACCAGCCGGGTGTAGACCTCGATCTCAGAGCGGATCAATGCACCGAACTGTTCCGGCGTACCCACGGCCGATTCGAGGCCCTGCTGCCGCAGCGTGTCGCCCATCGCCGGCAGCTTCATCGTGGTCGACAGGTCGGCATGCAGCTTGCGCACGATCGCCCCCGGCGTCTTCGCCGGCACCACGATACCCTGCCAGTTCGAGACCTCGAAGCCCTTGACCGTCTCGCCTGCGGTGGGTACTTCGGGCAGTGCCGGTGTCCGCTTCGCGCCGGTCACTGCGATCGCCCGCAGCTTGCCCGACTTCACCTGTGCGAGCGCCGGCGGCATGGTGCTGAAGATCAGGTCGACACGTCCGGCGACCAGATCGACCATGGCCGGAGCCGCGCCCTTGTACGGGACGTGCAGCATGCGGGTGTCGGTAGCGCGCAGGAACAGCTCACCGGTCATGTGCAGCGACGACCCGGCGCCGGCCGATGCATAGTTCAGCTTGCCCGGGCTCGATTTCGCCAGGTCGATCAGCTCCTGTACCGACTTCACCGGCAGCGTGGGGTTGACCGCGATCACCATCGGCGAGGTCACCAGCAAGGCCACCGGCGCAAAGTCGCGCAACGGCGCATAGGCCAGGTCGGCCTTGAGGGCAGGGTTGTGCGCCAGCATGCCGACGCTGCCCAGCAGCATCGTGTAGCCATCGGGGGCGGCCTGCGCCACGATCGTCACGCCGAGCACGCCACCGGCACCGGGCCGGTTGTCGACCACCACCGACTGGCTGACCACGTCGGCCAGCCGCTGGGCCACCGCACGGCCGACGATATCGTTGCCCCCGCCGGGGGGAAACGGGACGACCATGCGCAGCGGCCGCTCGGGGAAGGACACCGCAGGGCTGCGCTGCGCCTGCAGGTCCGCTGCAGGGATGCCGCAGGCACCGGCCAGGATCGCGGATACGACCGCAGGGTGTTGACGCGCGTTTCTCTTCATTGCAGTGCCTCCATCGGTGATCCGGCGGTCCCGCGGTCCCGCGGTCCCGCGGCCCATGTCGTCCGCCATCCGTGCACGGATAGTAGTCCGAGTCGCATGCGTCGGTGACAGCGCCCCCTGCCGGAAGAAGATGCGCCGGGGCTTGATCGTCGACCGGATATGCGGTAACACGTTACACGCCGCCACAAAACAGATGACGCGGGGCTTACATCAGCCCTAGAATCATGTGGCAGCGCGAACGGCACGTGCGTGATGAGTGCCTGTCAGAAGGTGACTCACGCAACGGCCGGCTTCGTTTCTGCAAAGTGCTGCAAATCGAGTTGGGGACCTGCGCCTGCCGGCGCATCGCTTCGTTAACGATTTTCTGGGGGGGGATTCAATATGCCTGGTCGCTCAAGCGTGCTCGCGATCGCTGCTGCTGTAATGCTAACCGGCTGCGCTGCAAGTCCGGAATTGGTCAGTTGCCTGGACCCGAATCGCCGGGTCGCGGTCGAACTCTCCGGCTTCCGGGTCAAGCCCGCACCGGCACCGGTCGAGGGCAAGAAACCGGGCAAGCCGGGCCGCG
>JBILGF010000407.1:0-3306 GCA_044351195.1 Burkholderiales bacterium | reverse complement strand
CGATCACCTGGAACGGCGTCTGCTCGAGAACCAGCTGCTTGACGTTGACCAGCGTGATGTAGGTGCTGGTGGCGGTGTCATAGAGACGGCGGTTCGGGTATTTCTTGATGATGCGCGGCGTGTCGCTCATGTTCCCTTTTCCCTCGTCCGGCAATTCAGCGTTGGCGATCGATGCTGCAGGATTGAAGTATGCGCCTGTCGGCCATGGTGCCGCCGCGCTGCGGGGTGCGGCATGCCATCCGGGCTGGCCGACGGTGTACATTCTGGCATGTCCGCCGCCATTCCGGGCGCGGCCGCGCACAGCAGCGCCGGACGCATCGGCCCGGCGCGCCGTGCAGGCGCACACCGGGCAGACCTGCGTCAGGACATGTGCTGCCCGCCGTTGATCGCGATGTTCGAGCCGGTGACGAATGCCGCCTCTTCCGAGCACAGATAGGCTACCAGGCCGGCCACTTCCTCCGGCTTGCCCAGCCGCCCCATCGGGATCTGCGGCACGATCTTGGTGTCGAGCACGTCCTTCGGGATCGCCATCACCATCTTGGTGCCGATGTAGCCCGGGGAAATGGTGTTCACCGTGACGCCCTTGCGCGCGACTTCGAGGGCGAGCGCCTTGGTGAATCCGTGCATGCCGGCCTTGGCTGCCGAGTAGTTGGTCTGACCGAATGCGCCCTTCTGCCCGTTCACGGAAGAGATGTTGACCACCCGGCCCCAGCCGCGGTCGACCATGCCGTCCACGACCGGCTTGCACATGTTGAACACGCTGTCGAGGTTGGTCTTGAGTACCGCGTCCCAGTCGACCTTGCCCATCTTCCTGAACGTCATGTCGCGCGTGATGCCGGCATTGTTCACCAGCACGTCGATCGGGCCGACATCGGCCATCACCTTGGCACAGGCCGCCTGGCAGGAATCGAAGTCGGAGACATCGATCTGCACCGCATAGATGTCATGCCCCCGGCCCTTCATTTCCTCCAGCCATCCGGCTGCCTTGGTGTTGCCGGGTGAATAGCTCACGACCACCCGGTCGCCCATGTTCGACAGCTTGGTCGCGATCGCCTCGCCCAGCCCGCCCATGCCGCCTGTAACCAGCGCCACTCTCGTTGCCATCAGGTCCTCCGTTGCTCCGTTGATCAATGTCTTCGACCGACCCTGTCCGGAACCGCGCCGGATCGCATCGCACCCGCGCGGGCCACGCGCCGGATACGAGCGGCACGGTATCGACGTACTGTGACGAAGATGTTAACCCAGGGGGCTGCAGTCGCCCGCCAAAACCGGTGCTGCAAAGCACCAAGCGTGCCAGAAGGGTCCGCTGCACGTCGGTCAGCGGGCCTGGATGCACGCCTGGCGTGGGCGGCGCCGCTGCGGATCAGCGCTCCAGCACGTAGCGCCCTGGTGCCGGAGCGAGCGGGCGGTATGTCGGGTGGGCATCGATGTCGGGCGCCTTCACCGTCCGACCCGATCGCGTCTTGAGCCACGCCGCCCAGTGCGTCCACCAGCTGCCTTCATGGCGACTCGCCGCAGCCATCCAGGCATCGGGTGTTCGCGCGCGTGCCGGCGATGCGGCCTTGCCCGACGCGGCATGGTAATGGCGCCGGTTCCGGGTCGCCGGGTTCACCACGCCGGCAATATGGCCGCTCGCCGCCAGTACGAACTCGCGGTGGCCGCGCAGCAGGTTGCGCGAGCGCCATGCGGTACGCCAGGGCACGATATGGTCTTCCTCGGCCGCGAGCAGGTACCAGGCACTGCGGATGGCGCGCAGGTCGAGCGGCATGCCGTCCAGCTGCACACGGCCGGGATGGCGCAGGTTGTTCTCGAAGTACATCTGGCGCAGGTACCAGGCGTAGAGCACGCCGGGCAGGCTGGTGGCGTCGCTGTTCCAGTAGAGCAGGTCGAACGGTTCCGGCGCCTTTCCCTTCAGCCAGTGGTCGACCACGAAGCGCCAGATCAGGTCGTTCGCGCGCAGGCTGGCGAAGGTGAACGCGAGGTCGCGTCCGCTCATCACCGCCGGTGCATTCGCGGGATCGAAGCGCCGCTCGCAGCTTTCTACGTAGTCGCGGTCGATGTACACGCCGATATCGCCCACGTCGCTGAAGTCGAGCATCGTCGCCAGCAGGGTGGTGGTGGCTGCCGGCTGTTCGCCGCGCGCCGCCGCCAGCGCGAGCGCGGTGCACAGCAGCGTGCCGCCGACGCAGAAACCCAGCGTGCCGACCTGCGCCGCGCCGGAGATCTCGCGCACGATGCGGATCGCCTCCAGCACGCCGCGCTGCGCGTAGTCTTCCCAGCGCAGGTGGCCCAGCTCGGCCGGGGCATTGCGCCACGACAGGAGGTAGACATCGAGGCCCTGCTCGAGCGCGAACCGGACGAACGAGTTCCCGGGTTGCAGGTCGAGGATGTAGTACTTGTTGATGAACGGCGGCACGATCAGCAGCGGCCGTGCATGCACGGTCTGGCCTGCCGGACGGTAATGGATCAGCTCGGCGATCTCGTTGCGGTGGATCACCGAGCCGGGCGTCAGTGCCAGGTTGCCGCCGACGACGAACGCGCCCTCGTCGGTCATGGTCAGCGCGCCGCGGCGCATGTCCTCGGCCGCGCGCTGCAGGCCCCGCGCCAGGGTCTCGCCCCTGCTGCCCGCAGCCAGCGCGAGGACCTCGGGGTTGGTCGGTGCGAAGTTTGCCGGCGACATGGCCTCGAGCCACTGGCGCAGGAAGAATCGGGTGTGCCGCGCGTCTTCAGGATCGAGTGCGGCGGCATCGACCGCACGATCGAGCCAGCGCTCGTTCAGCAGGTGCGCCTGACGCAGGTAGTCGAACCAGGGATGCGATTGCCAGGCTGGACCACTGAAGCGGCGATCGCGCGCGGCCGCCGCCGGCAGTTCCGGATCGGGCGCGTGCGCGGGTGTCTGCCCGACCATGGCCTGCCACAGCGCGAGGTGGTGCTCGGTGAGTTCGCGGCCCAGTGCCTGCCAGGTGCCCGGCGTGCGCTCCAGCGCCGCTACCAGCGTACCCAGCGCGCGCGTGACCGCAGGCGGCGGGTGGTTCATTCATCCCTCCAGACCAGGGCCGCCATGCGACCGGTCATCCCGTCGCGCCGGTAGGAGAAGAAGCGTGCCGGGTCGGACGCCGTGCAGAGCCCGCCACCATGTACCCGTGCAACGCCTGCACGCGCGAGCCGCCGCCGGCCCAGCATGAACAGGTCGGCATGCCACTTGCCCGGCAGCGTCGGCGAGGCCTGGAACGCCAGGTCATCCGCAGGGTCGGTCGCGAGGAAGGCGTCGCGCACGTCTGCGCCGACCTCGAATGCGGCCGGACC
>JBILGF010000050.1:0-10933 GCA_044351195.1 Burkholderiales bacterium | reverse complement strand
CCGGCTCCACAGCAGTCAAGCCGGCGATCGTCGGCGGGGGTCTGTTGCGGGTGACCATCATCGCATCCGGTCAGCGTCACACGGTCATCGTCACACGGTCATCGTCACCGCTGCGCGCGCAGGTGCACGTCACTGCTGCGGTCAAGGTACCGGACACCGAATACTCGAGAAGGGCATTGCCATGAAAGCTGAAGTCCATCCGGTTTACGCCGAGATCAATGTCACGTGCAGTTGCGGCAACACGTTCAAGACGCGATCCACGCTGGCGAAGGACCTCCAGGTCGAAGTCTGTTCGGCCTGCCATCCCTTCTACACCGGCAAGCAGAAGATCCTCGACACGGCAGGTCGGGTCGAGAAGTTCCGCCAGAAATACGCCAGGAAAGCGGCCTGATGCACGGCGCGGTGTCTGTGTACACGTCTGTGTACACGTCGGCGGCCGCGCCTGCATCCTCGCAATCCGGTCCTCGACAGCGCGCTCGTTGAGGCAGTAACCGGCGCCGGGTCGGGTATCCCTGAAACGGTCGTGCCGGGATGCCCCGCGGGCCTCGCCGGGGCATCTGAACCCGACGTCACTCGCTGCCAGGACACCTGGCCCTGACGCCCGTTTCGGCTACTCAATGGCCCCGAATGGCCTCTGTTGACTACCGCCTGTCCGCCATCCCGGGGGCCCCGTCTGCCGAACCGCATTCGCGGCTGAGCGTGGCGTTCACGCTTGCCCTGTGCGCCATCTGGGTGTTCACCGGCCTGGCACCGCACGATCCGTGGAAGCCGGACGAGGCCTATACCTTTGCACTGGTGCTGCATATCCTCCAGAGCGGGGACTGGGTCGTCCCGACGCTGGCGGGCGAACCGTTCATGGAGAAGCCGCCAGTCTTCTACTTGACGGCCGCTGCATTCGCTGCCCTGTTCGGGAGCGTTCTGGAGTTGCACGATGCGGCCCGCCTGGCCACCGGGTTCTACATGTCGGTGGTACTCGTGTTCATGGTGCTGTCGGCTCGAGAGTTGTATGGCCGCGAGCATGGCTGGGTCGCACCACTCGCCCTGATCGGCTGTGTCGGGCTGCTTGTCCGCTCGCACCAGATGATCACCGAGACCGCGCTGCTTGCCGGCCTCGCGATCGGACTGTTCGGCCTCTGCCTGAGCAGCCGGCGGCCGGTGCTGGCAGGCATCGCACTGGGCACCGGCGCGGGGCTCGGGTTCATGGCCAAGGGATTGCTGGCACCGTCGCTCCTGACCTTGTGTGCGCTGCTGCTGCCGGCCGTGTTCGCGACCTGGCGCCGGCGCAGCTACCTGCTGGTGCTGTTGGCCGCCTGCGCCGCCCTCCTGCCCTGGCTGACCGTGTGGCCGGTTGCGCTGTACGGCCGGTCGCCCGAGCTCTTCAACGAGTGGTTGTGGGCGCACAATTTCGGGCGCTTCATGGGCCTGTCCGATCCCAGCCCGGAATCGGCACCCGGCGAGTATTTCGTGATGCTGCTCTGGTATGCCTGGCCAGCGCTGCCGCTGGCGGCAGGGGTACTCTGGCAGCGGGGTCGCGCGGCCCTGGCCGCCCCCCAGTTGCAGTTGCCGGTGCTGGTTTTCCTGGTGACCTTCGTCGTCCTGTCGGTATCGGCCGACGCACGCGAGCTCTACGCCATGCCGATGCTGCTTCCATTGTCGCTGCTCGCTGCGGCCTCGATCGATGCACTCAAGCGCAGCGCCGCGAACTTCCTCGACTGGTTCGGCATCATGACTTTCGGCCTGCTCGCGCTGGTGCTCTGGACCGGCTACATCGCGTTGCTGACCGGATGGCCGGTCCGTCTGTCCACCCGGCTGTCCGAACTGCACCCCGGGTTCGTTCCGACCTTCGATCCGCTGGTGCTGGTGGTAGCCGTGACAGCCACGATCATCTGGGTCGGGCTGGTGTGGCGGGTGGGTCGATCGAACCGCCGGGCGATCATGAACTGGGCTGCCGGCATCACGCTGTGCTGGGTGCTGAGCAACCTGTTCTTCCTGTCGTTCATCGACCACGGCAAGAGCTACCGTGGCATGGTCGATGCCATCCGGCCGCACCTGCCCGCCACCTATGGCTGCATGGCGAGCCAGAACCTGGGCGAGAGCCAGCGCGGGCTGCTCGACTACTTCGCGGGAATCAGGACCCTGCGCGTGGAGCGTGTGCAACCCGCCATGCGTGAATGCGAGTTGCTGCTCTGGCAGGGTTCGGCCCGCGATCCGGACCTGTTCGGGCCGCCGTGGGTGAAGCTCTGGGAAGGTGCGCGCCCTGGCGATCGCCGCGAACTCTACCGCCTCTACCGGCGCGACCCGACCCAGCCGCTCCTGCCCTGAACACCGGTGGCACGCTGCCCGGCAGCCATGCCGGTGGCCGTGCCGGCACGGCGTGCGCTGCGGTCAGCTGCCGGAACTGCGCCGCATCGCGCCACCACCCTCGGCATCGCCCCCGGCCGATACGCCATGGATGCGTGCCGACAGCTCGTCCGGGACAGGCACGCCGAGCGCTTCGTACAGGCGGGTCATGTGCAACCGGAACAGCAGGTCGAAACTCGCGATGGTCTGCCGCGGGTTGTAATCGCCGAACCACCAGAACCAGTCTGAGCCTTCGCAGATCGACAGCCTGCGCTCGGCCTCGGCACGTGCGGCCTCCGGCAGCCCGCCGGCCACGCGCAGGTAGGCACGGCGCGCATCGACCAGCAGGTCCCAGGCGCGGTTCTTCTCGGGCGCGCCGATCCAGGTGGCCAGGTCGCCGTAGACCCAGCTGCCGGCACACAACGCGGGCAGCGGCACCGCCGCCACGTCGCGTGCGACCAGTTCGGCGAAGGTCGTCGGGCGGATCACCGGGTGCGCTGACAACCGCCGATACAGTTCATCAAGGAAGTAATGGCCGTTGTAGGGAAAGTGCTCCCATGCATTTTCGCCATCCAGCATCACGCTGACCACCGGTGGTGCATCGCCGATCCAGCTGGCAGCGATCGCCTCCAGTTCGGCGACGAACTGGGCAGCCGCCTCGCCGCTATGGCGCCGCGAGTAGTCGAAGCCGATCAGGTCGGACAGCCGATCATCGCGGAAGAACAGATGCATGGCCGGGGCCTCCGGCATGCGGTAGGGCGTGTAGAGCGCAGACGCGCGTTCGGGCGCGGCCGCCCCGGACAGCCGCAGGCTGTTCATCAGCACCGCTTCGCCGCTGGCCGCCCAGCGGCTGCCACGCGCCGCCAGTGCCTCTACCACTGGCGCGGACAACGCACCCTCGGCGGGCCAGGTTCCGACAGGAGGCGCCCCGAAACGCGCCTCGTGTTCGAGGAACGCGCGGTCGACATGTGCCGCGACCCGCGCCCCCCCTTCGGGATAGGCGCCCGCAGCAGGGAGTTCGACGCGCAGCTGGGTCTGCCGCGCCGCCTGGAAATCGTACATCAGCGGGGCCAGCGGATGGCAATCCGGCGTGGTGGACAGCTCTATCTGTCCGCGCCCGGCGAGGGCCTTCCAGCGCGGCAGCACACGCTCGAGCTCCAGGCCGATCAGTGACAGCAGCGCCCGCCGATCGGCGATGCGGAAACCCGAGCCCTGTGCCAGCAACCGGCGCAACAGGGGCTGCTCCTGGCGCAGCGTCTCGCCTGTCCATGCCAGGTGGTACCAGGTGGCCAGATCGGTGACGTAATCTGCAGACAGGTAGGCGGTGAGGTCGACGCCATCGGCCGTACAGCGCCGGTGCAGCTCGGCCAGCCGCGCAAAGCCGGCGAACGGTTCGATCATGGTGCGCGGATTGGCGCGGAAGCAGAGATCGAGTACCTGCGCGCGGTCGCCCGCAGACAGGCGGGCGGGATCTTCGATGGCCAGCACGCGCAGCAGCGGATCCCGGAATTCATGGCGGGCGAACTGGTCGACGTAGTCGTCGATCTGCCGGGTCAGCACCGGCACGAAGTTGACCACCGCACGCATGGCGGGATGACGTTCCAGGTGGGCCGCCATGTCGCTGTAATCCTTCAGCGCATGCAGATAGACCCACGGCAGCAGGCACTCGCCGGTTTCCGCATCACGGTACTCGGGCTGGTGCATGTGCCAGAACAGCACGAGGTCCAGGTGCTTCGCCATCGGCGGGTCAGCGCGCGCGGCGCTGCTGCTGGCCGAGCATCTCGGCGGTGACCAGGGTCACGCCGCCTTCGGACACGTGGAAGCGCCTGCGGTCTTCCTCGGGGTCGTAGCCGATCGCCATGCCTTCGGGAATGCGGGCGCCTTCGTCGACGATCACCTTGTGCAGCCGGGCGTACCGACCGACATCGACCCCGGACAGCAGCACCGACTCGTCGATCGACGAGTAGGAATGTGCATGCACGCCGGAGTACAGGAGCGAGCCGCGCACGCTCGAGCCGCTGATGATGCATCCGCCGGAGATCAGGGAGTCGACCGCCATGCCGCGCCTGTCCTCCTCGTCGAACACGAACTTGGCCGGTGGCAGTTGCTCCTGGTAGGTCCAGATCGGCCAGCGGCTGTCATACATGTTGAGCGCCGGCGTCACCCGCGTGAGTTCGAGGTTGGCCTCCCAGAACGCATCGATCGTGCCGACATCGCGCCAGTACGGCGCCTCGCCTGCTTCGCGCACGCAGCTGTCGGCGAACCGGTGCGCGAACACGCGGTAGCGCGGCACCAGGTGCGGGATGATGTCGTTGCCGAAATCGTGGCTCGATCTGGGTTCGTCCGCATCCCGGATCACCTGCTCGTACAGGAACGCGGCGTTGAACACGTAAACGCCCATGCTGGCGAGCGCGTGGTCAGGGTCGCCGGGGATCGCCGGCGGATCGTCCGGCTTCTCGAGAAAGTTGGTAACCCGATCGTTGTCGTCGACATGCATCACGCCGAAGCCGCGCGCCTCGAGACGCGGCACCTCGATGCACGCAACGGTGAGGTCTGCCTGTCGGCTCACATGCCACGCGAGCAGCTTGCCGTAGTCCATCTTGTAGACATGGTCTCCGGCCAGCACCACCACATGCTCGGGCGCATGTTCACGAAGGATATCGAGGTTCTGGAAGATCGCATCGGCGGTACCGCGGTACCAGGCCTCCTCGACCCGCTGCTGCGCCGGAAGCAGTTGCACGAACTCGTCGAAGCGGCCGTCGAGGAAGGCCCACCCGCGCTGGATATGCTGGATCAGGCTGTGCGACTTGTACTGTGTCGCCACGCCGATGCGGCGAACGCCGGAATTGACGCAGTTCGACAGCGCGAAATCGATGATCTTGAACTTGCCGCCAAAGGCCAGGCCGGGCTTGGCGCGCCAGTCGGTCAGCTGCCTGAGGCGCGAACCGCGGCCACCGGCGAGGATGAGCGCGAATGCGTTCTTGGTGAGCTGGCTCACGAAACGCGGGTTGGAATCGTGCTCTGCCGGCATCATCGCAGCCGCGACATGTTCTCTGTTTTCTGGAGAGACCGGCATGGTGGGTAGTCGGTTGGCTGCTGTATGCTCGCGCAGACGATGAGACACGACCTCCCGACGCAAGTCAACGAAATGTTGGATGGGCCGTTCGAGCGCCTGGTCCAGGGACGGCTGCACGACCCGTTCGGCTGGCTCGGCATGCATCCGGACGGCGCGGGCTGGGTCGTGCGTGTCTACGAACCACGGGCGCGCGAACTGTGGCTGCTGCCGGCGCGGTCTGCGGGGGGCAGCGCTCCTTCCGCGCTGCCCATGCTGCGCGTGGACAGGCGCGGACTGTTCGAATGGCGCGGCACCACGGCCCCCGAGCAGCCCTGTCGGCTGCGGGCCACGTTCGACAACGGCACCGAGCGCGAATGGCGCGATCCCTACTCATGCGCTGCCACGATTTCGGACGACGAGTTGTACCTGTTCAACGAGGGACGGCTGACCGAGGCGTGGCACACGCTGGGCTGCGCCCCGGCGCCCGAAGGCGACGACCCGGGCTACCGGTTCTCGGTGTGGGCACCCAACGCCGAGCGGGTGAGCGTCGTCGGCGACTGGAACCAGTGGGATGGCACCGTGCATCCGATGCGCTCGCACGGTGCGTCAGGCGTATGGGAGCTGTTCCTGCCGGACCTTCCAGCAGGCGCCCTGTACCGTTACGAGATCCGGAACCGGGACACCGGCGTGGTGTTTACCCGCAGCGATCCCTGCGGCCGGGCCTGCGAGGTGCGTCCGGGCAACGCCAGCATGACGCCGGCGCCGGCCACCCATCGCTGGGACGACTCGGCCTGGATGGCACAGCGCGCCAATTGGCCCTGGCTCGAGCGGCCCATGAACATCTACGAGGTGCACGTCGGGTCCTGGCGCCGCCACCCCGACGGACGCTTCTACACCTACCGCGATCTCGCCGAAACGCTGCTGCCCTACGTGTGCGACCTCGGCTACACGCACATCGAGTTCCTCCCGCTGACCGAACACCCGCTGGACGAGTCGTGGGGTTACCAGAGCGTCGGCTACTTCGCCCCGACCAGCCGCTTCGGCAGCGCCGACGATCTCAAGCATCTGGTCGACTGCTGCCATCGCGCCGGAATCGGGGTGATCCTCGACTGGGTACCCGGGCATTTTCCGAGCGACCCGTTCGCGCTGGCGCGCTTCGACGGTACCGCCCTGTACGAACACGACGATCCGCGGCTGGGCATGCATCCCGACTGGGGCACCTGCGTGTTCAATTTCGAACGCAACGAGGTACGCAGCTTCCTGCTGTCCTCGGCCGCCTGGTGGCTCTCCGAGTTCCATTTCGACGCACTTCGCGTCGATGCAGTGGCATCGATGCTCTACCTCGACTACTCGCGTGAACCGGGGCAGTGGCTGCCCAACCGTTTCGGCGGCCGCGAGAACCTCGGCGCGATCGATTTCCTGCGCGAACTGAACGCGATGGTGCATGGCCGGTTCCCGGGCGCGCTGACCATCGCCGAAGAGTCGACGTCGTGGCCGATGGTGTCGCGTCCGACCTGGCTGGGCGGCCTGGGTTTCTCGATGAAGTGGAACATGGGCTGGATGCACGACGTGCTGTCCTACATGCGTCTGGACCCGGTACACCGGCGCTACCACCATCACCAGCTGACCTTCGGACAGCTCTATGCCTACACGGAAAACTTCGTGCTGCCGCTGTCGCACGACGAGGTGGTGCACGGCAAGCGCTCCCTGCTGGACAGGATGCCCGGAGACGACTGGCAGCGCTTCGCCGGACTGCGCGCCCTGCTCGCGCTGCAATCGACCACCCCAGGACGAAAGCTCTCGTTCATGGGTAACGAGTTCGGCCAGGGCCGCGAGTGGGATTCCCGGCACGAACTTGACTGGCACCTGCTTGCGACGCACTGGCACCAGGGCGTGCAGGCACTCGTGCGCGACCTCAACCGCCTGTACCGCGACGAGCCGGCGATGCACCAGCTCGACTTCGAGCCGGGTGGTTTCGAATGGATCGACTGCAACGATTCCGAGCAGTCGGTGCTGACCTTCATCCGCCGGGCACGTTCCGGCCGCCATGCGGTGGTCGCGATCAATTTCACGCCGGTGCCAAGGCTGGCGCATCGCCTCGGGGTGCCGCAGCCCGGACGCTATCGCGAGGTGCTCAACAGCGATTCGTCGCTCTACGGCGGCAGCAACCTCGGCAACGGTGGTTGCGTCGACGCGGCCGCAGGGCCCTGGTCGGGCCAGCCGGCTTCCCTGTGGGTGAAGCTGCCGCCACTGGCTGCGCTGGTGCTGATGCCCGAGCATCCGGCCGGCGAGGCGGCTGCCGGCGGCAACCCGGGAGGCTGAGCCAGGACATGTCCGATTCCATCCGTCGCTTCCTGTTCGAGGGCGCACCGATCCGCGGCGAGATCGTGCAGCTCGACGCAACCTGGCGTGCCGTGCTCGAGCGGCACGACTATCCGCCGCTGCTGCGCACGCTGCTCGGCGAGATGATGGCGGCCAGCGCGCTCCTGTCGGCCACGCTCAAGTTCGATGGCGCGATGCTGATGCAGGTACAGGGTACCGGCCCGCTGCGGCTGCTGGTGGTCGAATGCACGAGCGCCGGCACCCTGCGCGCGACTGCGAAATGGGACAGCCTGCCCGAGCAGGCCGGCTTCGCAGAACTGCTGCGCGATGCCCGCTGCGCGATCACGCTGATCCAGCCCGATGGCTCGCAGAGCTACCAGGGCGTGGTCGAGGTCGTCGGTCAGTGCGTGGCCGACATGCTGATGCACTACATGCGCCATTCCGAGCAGATCGACACGGTCCTGTCCGTGTCTGCCGATGCCACCCGCGCGGCGGGACTGCTGCTGCAGCGGCTCCCTGAAGCGGCCGACGACGATACCGACCGCTGGGACCGGGTACGCATGCTGGCCGGCACCGTCCAGCCGTCGGAACTGCTCGGGCTGGCACCCGTGGACGTGGTGCGCCGCCTGTTCCATGAAGAGGACATACGACTGTTCGACCCCCGGCCGCTCGCCTTCCGCTGCTCGTGTTCGAAGGCCCGCGTGGAATCGATGCTCAGGATGGTCGGCCTCGAAGAGGTGGAATCGGTGCTCGCCGAGCGAGGACATGTCGAGGTCACCTGCGACTTCTGCAACCGCGTCTACCGGTTCGATCCGGTCGATGCCGCGCAACTGTTCGTCGGCGGCACGAGGACCGCGGGCAGCGCGACGCGGCATTGAGGCGGCCTCGGCGCCTTCGATCCGGAAGTCGACGACCCGTGCACGCATCGTCCGCACGCCAGCGCAATCGAGCAGCCGGGCCATCGACACCCCGCGCACACGACGCTGACCGTCCCGGGGGTGCCGGAATGCGGCGAACACGTTTTTCTGCAAGTCGGTCAACAGATCGGGCGGGAGCAGCGTTCTCGATAGGGTCGGCTCGGTCGATGGCCTTCGTTCGGCCTCGGGATACGGCTCACGGTCGCACGACGAATCGAGCCCGAAAGACTGCAGCAAGATATCCGGTGCATCATCGCGCCACAGACCACCAACCGCCCGGGGAGCGCGCTTGAAGATCCTGATCGTCGAAGACGACGCCACGCTGGCCGACGGGCTGACTCGGATCTTCACCGAGTCGGAACTGCGCGTGGAGCACGCGGCCTCTGGCGAAGCTGCGGAGGCCGCTTTCCAGCGCGAGCGTTTCGACCTGATCGTGCTCGACGTCGGCCTGCCCGGCATCGACGGGTTCGAAGTCCTGCGCCGGCTGCGCAAGCGCCCCGAGTATGTCCCCGTGCTGGTGCTGTCGGCGCGCGACACGATCGAGGACCGGGTACACGGCCTCGACCTGGGCGCGGACGACTACCTGCCCAAGCCGTTCGCGCTGCCGGAACTCGAGGCCCGGGTGCGGGCGCTGCTGCGCCGCGGCCAGGCGAACAAGAATCCCCAGCTGCGCAACGGTCCGCTGCTGCTCGATACCGTGGCACGACGGGCGACCCTCAACGGCCAGACGATCGACCTCACCAGCCGCGAATGGAGCGTGCTCGAGAACCTGATGCTGCGTGCAGGCCAGGTGGTCTCGAAAGAGAACCTGATGCAGGCCCTGTCCAACTGGGACAAAGAGCTGTCGATGAACGCGATCGAGGTCTACATGTCCCGACTGCGTGCAAAGGTGGAGTCCGGCGGCGTGCGCATCCGTACGGTCCGCGGCTTCGGCTATCTGCTTGAAGAGCAGAACGAGGCCGGTTGACCGGTACCGCCGCCTCCCCGCCGCGCGCCGACCTCGCGTCCGGCCGCACGCGTGCGCGCAGCCTGCGCCAGCAGCTGCTGACCTGGCTGGCCATTCCGCTCGCCGTACTGCTCGTGTCGGGCACGCTGTTCTCGTACTGGGTCGCGCTGCGCTCGGCCACGATCACCTACGACCGGGCGCTGCTCGATCCCGCCCTGGCACTGGCCGAGCATGTTGACGGCGACAGCGGCGACGTACTCGACCTGCCGAAGGTCGCGCAGGACGTGCTGCGCATCGACAGCTACGACCGGATCTACTTCTCCGTGTCCCGGCTCGACGGCGAGCTGCTGGCGGGCCAGCCCGAAATGCCGCCGCCACCGCCGAGCGTGCCGGAGGGGCACCGGCTTTTCTACTACGGGACGGTCAACGCCGAGCGGGTCCGTATCGCCGCACTCTACGTGCCGCGACCGAACGGCCCGGTGGTGATCCAGGTCGCCGAGACCATGGTCAAGCGCAGCCGCCTCACCCGTGAAATCCTTGTCGGCGAGACCGTCCCTGACCTGATGGTCGCGATCATGGCAATGGTTCTGGTGTGGTTCGGTATCCTGCGCAGCCTGGCGCCGCTGGAACGCCTGCGCTCGGAGATCGCGCAGCGCTCGGCGCGCGACCTGCGCCCGCTCGACGGCAGCTACGCGCCGGCTGAAGTCCGGCCGCTGGTCGGCACGTTGAACGAACTGCTCGGGAACCTGCGCGACGCGCTCGACTCGCAGCAACGCTTCACTGCCAACGCCGCCCATCAGCTGCGCACGCCACTGGCCGGTCTGCAGACCCAGGTCGAGCTCGCGCTGCGGCAACCGGCCCCGGAATCGATGCTGCGCAGCCTGGACCAGCTGCGCGGTGCAACCGTGCGTGCCGCGCACCTGGCCAACCAGCTGCTGGCGCTGTCGCGCGCAGAGCCAGGCGGCCACCGCCCGGATGCACTGCGTGCGCTCGACCTGCGTTCTGTCGCGCAGGATGCCGCCGCTACCTGGGTGCCGCGTGCACTGCCGAAAGACCTCGATCTCGGCTTCGAGATCGAGCATGCCCCTGTGTCCGGCGATGCCCGCCTGCTGCGTGACCTGCTGGACAACCTGCTGGAGAACGCAATCCGCTACACGCCCGAAGGCGGGCGCATCACGGTGCGCACCGGAGTCGAAGGGGACCAGTCGGTGGTCAGCGTCGAGGACGACGGCCCGGGAATACCCGCCGACCAGCGCGAGCGCGTGTTCCAGCGGTTCTACCGGGTACCCGGCTCGACCGGGGATGGCAGCGGGCTGGGCCTGGCGATCGTGCACGAGATCGTGAATGCGCACG
>JBILGF010000406.1:0-3313 GCA_044351195.1 Burkholderiales bacterium | reverse complement strand
CGCACGCGACCTGCGCATCCACATGGAGATCCCGGAGTTCACCTGCCTGTGCCCGAAGACCGGCCAGCCCGACTTCGCGACCCTGGTGCTCGATTACGTCCCCGACCGCCTGTGCGTCGAACTGAAGAGCCTGAAGCTCTACGTCTGGTCCTACCGCGACCAGGGTGCCTTCCACGAGGCAGTGACCCACCGCATGCTCGAGCATCTGGTCGCAGCGACCCGTCCCCGCTTCATGCGCCTGAAGGCGAAATTCTTCGTGCGCGGCGGCATCTTCACGACGGTCGTGGCCGAACATCGCAAGGCCGGCTGGAAGCCGCCGGTGCCGGTGGTGCTCGAGGCGCTCGAGTCACCGTCGAGCGTGCGCGGCTGATCCGGGCCGGGCAATGGCGTCGCTCGAAGGTACTGCCGACGAGACCAGGACGGCTGCGTCGGCCCTGAGCGCCACGGCGACCGTCGCCTTGCGCTGGCGGCTCGCCGGCGACGAGGATCCCGTGCAGGCGGACGCCGAATGCGCAGCGAGCCTCAGGGCGCTCGAGGCCTGCCTCGAGGGCGATGGCCTGCGCCATGCCGGCGGCACACCGGCCCGTCTGGAAGCGAAGGTCGACCTGCTGCTGCTGGCCATCGACCGGCTCCGGCACGACGGCCCGGTCGCGTCCGCGGGCAGCGGGCGGCACCGGTTCCTGTGCTGCGCGGCGCGCTTCGCACCCGGTACCGTGGAGTGGGACGATTCGCTCGCCCCGCCCGTGGACGACGTAGCTGCGATCCTCGAGATACGCGCCGCCCAGGATCACCCGGTGTCGGCCCTGCTGCCGGTGATGCTGTCGCGGCGCCCGGCTGCGGCCACCCTGGCAGCGGCCGACCCGGCAGAGCCGGACGTTGTGCGCATGGTCGCGACCCTGCGACCGATGCCGCCCCCTGTGCGCGATGTCTACGAGCGCTGTGTGTTCATCCTGCATCGGCAGGCGGTGCGCCGGTCGGCGGCAAGGCCGATCGCCGTCTGAAGGCGACTGTCCCGTGGCTGGCCCCTGCCGGGATGCAGCGAGTGCTGCGACAACTGCTGCAATGAATCCCGCTTCGGTCATCCTGCATCCCGGCGATATACTCCGTGATCGTCCTTTTCCGGGCCGCGTGACCGCACCTGCCGGCCACCTGCCTGCCTTGCCTTGAATCCCGACCTGGACCTGCTCCAACCGTATCCGTTCCAGCGACTGGCCAGCCTGTTCGAGGGCGCGCGCCCCGGTCCGGCACTGCGCCCGATCAGCCTTGGCATCGGAGAGCCCAAGCACCCGACGCCGGAGCGCATCCGCCAGGCAATCCGGGACAACCTTGACGGCCTGGCCGCGTATCCGGGCACCGCAGGGTCGGAAACGCTGCGCCGGTCGATGGCCGACTGGCTGGCGCGGCGCCACGGCCTGCAGGCACTCGACTGGAAGACCCAGGTGCTGCCGGTCAACGGCTCGCGCGAGGCGCTGTTCGCGATTGCCCAGACGGTGGTCGACCGGACGCAGCCATCGCCGGTGGTCGTATCGCCAAACCCGTTCTACCAGATCTACGAGGGTGCGACACTGCTCGCCGGTGCGCGCCCGGCCTTCCTGAACCAGACACGCGACAACGGCTTCCGTCTCGATCTGGACCAGCTGAGCGAAGACACCTGGCGCCGCACCCAGCTGCTGTTCGTCTGCTCGCCAGGCAACCCGGCCGGCGCGGTGCTGACCCTGGACGACTGGCGCGCACTGTTCGCGCTGTCCGATCGGCACGGCTTCGTGATCGTCTCCGACGAATGCTATTCCGAGATCTACTTCGACGATGCCGCCCCCCCGCTCGGCGGGCTGGGCGCGGCGCAGGCGCTCGGGCGCAACGGCTTCCCGCGCCTGGTCGTGCTCGGCAGCCTGTCGAAACGATCGAACTGCCCTGGCATGCGCTCCGGGCTGGTCGCCGGCGATGCGGCGATCATCGAACGTTTCCTGCTCTACCGGACCTACCACGGCTGCGCGATGAGCCCGACGGTGCAGGCCGCCAGCGTGTCTGCCTGGACGGACGAGGCGCATGTCGTGGAGAACCGCCGCATGTATCGCGAGAAGTTCGACGCGGTGCTCGATGTGCTTGCGCCAGCCATGCCGGTGCAGCGTCCGGACGGGGGCTTCTATCTCTGGATCGAGACCCCCGGCCGCGACGACGCGTTCGCGCGCGACCTCTACCGCGAGCAGGCCGTGACGGTGCTGCCCGGCAGCTACCTTGCGCGCGAGGCGCATGGCATCAATCCCGGCCTCGGGCGCGTGCGCGCGGCGCTGGTCGCGCCGGTGCAGGAATGCGTCGAGGCCGCAGCCCGCATCGCCACCTTCGTGCGCAGCCGCTAGCGCTGCACGTACCCGCGGGCACCCGTTCCGGTGCTCTCCCGATCCGCCATCCTGCAACACCGCACTCCGGAGCCCCAAGATGTCCAGTCCCGACCTGCAGACCCTGATCGAAGCCGCCTGGGAGCGCCGCACCGAAATCTCCCCCGGATCCGACCCTGCAGTCGCCAGCGCGGTCGAGGCCGTGCTCGCGGGCCTGGACAGCGGAGACCTGCGCGTGGCGGAAAAGTGCGCCGGGGACTGGGTCGTTCATCAATGGGTGAAGAAGGCGGTGCTGCTGTCGTTCCGGCTGCAGGACAACGTGATGCTGGATGCCGGCGCGATGAAGTTCTATGACAAGGTCGACTCCAAGTTCGCGCACTACGATGCGCAGGCCTTCGCCGACGGGGGCTTCCGGGTGGTCCCCGCCGCCACCGTGCGCCGCGGTGCCTATCTCGGCCGCAACGTGGTGGTGATGCCCTCCTTCGTGAACATCGGCGCCCATGTCGGCGACGGCACGATGGTCGATACCTGGGCCACGGTCGGTTCCTGCGCCCAGATCGGTCGCAACGTCCATCTGTCGGGGGGCGTGGGGATCGGCGGCGTGCTGGAGCCGCTGCAGGCCAACCCGACGATCATCGAGGACAACTGCTTCATCGGTGCCCGCTCGGAGGTGGTCGAAGGCGTCATCGTCGAGGAAGGCTCGGTACTGTCGATGGGCGTGTTCATCAGCCAGAGCACCCGGATCTTCGATCGCGAAACGAAGACCATCAGCTATGGCCGGGTTCCGGCGGGTTCGGTGGTGGTGCCCGGTTCGCTGCCGTCTCCGGACGGCAGCCACAGCCTGTACTGTGCGGTGATCGTGAAACGCGTCGACGCACAGACACGGGCCAAGACCAGCATCAATGAACTGCTGCGAGGTGTCTGATATGTCGCTGCTCGATGACCTCAAGAATCAGGCTGACGTGCTGCGCAAGCAG
>JBILGF010000405.1:0-3316 GCA_044351195.1 Burkholderiales bacterium | reverse complement strand
TAACGAATGGCGTAGCCCATACGCCGTTCGGTGCAACGGTTCTCCTCGGAGCCGTGGAACATGAGCCCGTGATGCAGGGACATCTCTCCTGTTCCAAGCTCCATGAAGACGGCTTCCGACTCGTCGACGCTGACCGCGACTTCCTGTCCCTTGCGCAGCAGGTTGGTTGCCGCCGCTTCACGATGGCGTACCAGCTTCTTGTGGCTTCCAGGAATGACTTTCATCACGCCGTTCGCGCGGGTCGCCGGCGACAAGGCAAGCCAGACCGTGACGACGCTTTCCGAGATCTCCAATCCCCAGTAGGGCAGATCTTGGTGCCAGGAAACTACCCCGCCATCGTTGGGATCCTTGATGAAAAATCGGCTTGACCAGCACAAGATGTCGGGCCCGACGAGGGGCTCTATGGTGTCCAGTATCGACGGGTGGCGCACCAGTGCATCGAGCCAGGTAAAGAGCAAATGCGGCTTGTGCGAAAAGGCCTTTGGCCATTGTCCTTGGTGCTGGGCCTCGACCGCTTCGATGCGATGACGAGCCGTGACTGCCTCATCGGCCGTCAGGGCAGCAAGCGGCGCGAGATAGCCCTGGGTACGGTAGCGGTCTATCTGATCGGCGGTCAACGTCATGGAGCGCTCCTGCTGAGGTCGGATGGGGGCTGCCAACTGATGGGACTACGACTGGGCGCGGCGTCCCTGAAGAACTCAGCAACCATGGCGCGCATGGCAACGGCAACAGTGCAGCGCATGCTGATCTTGCTCCTCACGGGTTGAACCGGAACCGGAACACCCAAAAGTCTCTTCGGACCTATCTGTTCAGGCTAATCATGAATCGGCGCGAAAACAATAGCGACTTGCCTATCGCTGGCATTGGCGCGGCTTATGAAACGAAACGGTTGAAGCGGCGCTTGCGCGGTTTAGGACGAACAGGGCGAGGAAGGTAGGCACCGGAAGCGGTCCGCCCTTCTGGTCCTGGTCAGCCAAGCGCATGATCTTCGCCACCCGGTTTCCGGGCACTGCGAGCGCTAATTTGCACTCGAGCGTCCGGCGCAGATAGGGCGAGCTTTCGGCGTGGCCGATCGGCTGGAAGATCACAACGCGGTCGGTGCGGGTGAGTGCGCATACCGGTCAGCCTGTGCCGGTACCCTGGTCCATACCACACATCCGGCTCAGCGCGCCTGCGTATTCCGGCGAACGTGACCGATGCCGTTTTTCCGGCACAGCGTGTGCCGGATTGTAGGGCGGTCGGTCACGATGCGCTTCGGGAAGGCGCCTATCCCGAGGCTTTTCGCGATTGACGGGCAGCTGGCCGGCGCATCGATTCGCCCGTCAGGTCGATGCGCTGGAGGCGTTGCATCAGGCGGTCGAGGATGGCGTCGGCGATGGTGGCGTCGCCCAGCCAGCCGTGCCAGTGATCCACGGGGAGCTGGGTGGTGATGATCGTGGCCTTATGGGCGGCACGGTCGTCGATGATTTCCAGCAGGTCCGAGCGCATCGTGGCATCCACGCCGGCCACGCCCCAATCGTCGAGCACGAGCACGTCGGTGCGTGCGAGCCCCTGGAGCCAGCGGGCGAATCCTCCGCTGGCGTGCAGCGCACGCAGTTCCTCGGCCAGGCGCGGCACGCGCAGGTAAAGGGTCGTGTGGCCGCTTCGGCAGGCATGCTGGGCCAGCGCGCACGCCAGCCAGGTTTTGCCCACGCCAGTGGGTCCGGTCAGCAGGAGCGTGTCTCCGCGGCTCACCCAGCCGCTGGTAGCCAGTGCGATCAGCGCGGGCCGGTCGATGCCGCGCCCGGGCCGGGCATCGGGGCGCGGTGTGCCGCCGGCAGGTGCTCGGCCACCGTAGTGAAGCCGCCTGCGCGGCTGCTGCGCAGGTGGGCGGCCACGCGCCGCCCGCCGTGCAGGCATTCGATGCCGGCGGCGGTCACGCGCACCTGCAGGGTCGTGCCGACCAGCGCGTGCGGCACGCTGTAGAAGTGCCCGTCCACCTGGACGTGGTAGTCGATGTGGACCTTGGCGCTCTTGTAGCGCGCGATCTCGTAGCGGGTACCGGGCAGCGGTGCCAGGGCCGGACGATCCAGGTCGGCGAAGGCACTGGCGCGCGAGCCGGGCAGTCTCTGGAAGGGGCGCCCGTTGAGCGCGGGCAACAGCTCGGCGATCGCCTCGTCGAGCTCATGCACCGAATCGAACTGGCGGTGGCGCAGTCGCGCCAGGATCCAGCGCTCGACCACCTGCACCGCCGACTCCACCTTCGCCTTGTCCTGCGGCTTGAGCGGGCGTGCGGGCAGCACCGAGGTGCCGTAGTGGCGGGCGAAGTCGACCACGGTGTCGCTCGCGCGCGGCTCGTAGCGGTCCGGATCGGCGATCATCGCCCGGGCGTTGTCGGGCACGATGAGCTGCGGCACGCCTTCGATGAACTCCAGCGTGCGCACCATCGCCCCGATCCAGTCGGCGAGCTTCTGGCCGGGCGTGGCGCAGGCGAAGGTGTAGCTCGAGGCGCCCAGCGCCGCGACGAACACGCTCGCCCGAGCGCCGTCGCGCAGCGCAATCGTCGGCCCGGCGTAGTCGACGAACAGCTTCTCCCCGGCACGGTGCACCTGGCGCATCGAGCGCTTGAGCGACTGGGCATGGGCGCGGTAATGCTCGAAGAACTGCGTGCGCCCCCAGGTGCGCTGCCCAGCGTGGGCCGCAACATACTCTTGCCACAGCAGCATCAGCGTGACGCCTTTGCGCGAGAGCTCGCGGTGGATGCGGGCGAAGTCCGGCATCACCACGTCCCTGCGCCCCAATGCCGCGCCCAGCAGGCAACGCTGCAGTTCCGCCTCGTCCAGATCGCGCACAGCGTCCCAGTGCGACAGTCCCGCCGCTGCGGCCAGCCCGACGTACCATGAACCATCGCCGCCCACTTTGAACTTGATCTATCGCCTCTGTCCGACAGCGTGGTGGCTGTCAGAGATGCTCGTATCTGTAGTGCGAGCGACCGGAAGGCGCAGACGGCGCTGATGCGATTCTTACTCTGAGCAGCGGCGAGGGGCTCCGCTTGGACAGTAGAAACTTGGTAGTCGAGTCACTGTTCGATAGTGGAATTGATAGTTGACTCAAGAAGAATTTAAGAAAGTAATTTTAAAACAAGCACTTATAATGTATTCCTGGCGGAAGCGGTGAGATTCGAACTCACGGTGGAGTTTCCCCCACGGCGGTTTTCAAGACCGCTGCCTTAAACCACTCGGCCACGCTTCCGGGCACACGTCGGCCGGAAGGCTACTCAATTCCGGCCCGGGGCGCCACCCGGCCCCTCATTGCGTCTCTCAAGGCGCTCCACGGT
>JBILGF010000404.1:0-3318 GCA_044351195.1 Burkholderiales bacterium | reverse complement strand
GGCCCGTCGGTCACGACGCTCCCGGAGCCGGGCAGGCAGGCCCTGCTCGCGCCTGCGCCCGGCCGCGCGGATCATCGGTGAAACGTGAAACCCGACCGTAACCATGCCGAAAGATATACTGCGGCGTCGCTTCGTCCAGAGGTAGTCATGCCCTTCATGCGCTCCCGATCGAGCAGTCGTCAGGCCACAGCACACCCCGTCGCGAGGCGCTCCGGCGGCCACCGCACGGCAGCACAGCGGTGGTCGAATGCCGCGCTGGCCGCGCTGGTCGCGCTGGGCGCGCTGGCTGTTGCCGGCTGTGCCACGCCCGGCACCGGAGATCCCCGCGACCCGCTCGAGCCGCTCAACCGCGGCATCTACGAGTTCAACGAAGCGGTCGACCGGACCGTGATCCGCCCGGTGGCAGAAGCCTATGTTGCCGTGCTGCCGCCGGTGGCACGCACCGGCGTATCGAACTTCTTCGGCAATCTGTACGACTACTGGAACGTGATCAACAACCTGCTGCAGGGGAAGGTGGGCACCGCCTTTTCCGACGCCGGCCGCATCGCGCTCAACACCACGGTCGGCCTGCTCGGCTTCGTCGATGTCGCCTCGCGCGTCGGGCTGGAGAAGAGCGACGAAGACCTGGGGCAGACACTGGGCTGGTGGGGTGTCGGCCACGGGCCCTACCTCGTGCTGCCACTGATCGGCCCGAGCAGCCTGCGCGATGGCACCGGCACGATTGCCGAGATCCTGCTCGACCCCCAGACGCGCTGGATCGACGACAGCACCACCGTCTGGGCGCTCTGGGGCCTGCGTCTGGTCAACGTCCGGGCCAACCTGCTGGGTGCGGGACGCATCTTCGACCAGGCCGCCTCGGACCGCTACGCCTTCCTGCGCGATGCCTACTTCCAGCGCCGGCGCAGCCAGTTGTGGGACGGCAATCCGCCGCGCGAAAGAGAGTCCGCCCGGCCGCAGCCGAGCGTGGTGCAGTTGCCCACCGTGTGGACACGTCCCGACCCGAATGATGGGTCGGCGCAAGTGCTGCCGCTGTCGGCACTTCAGGCAACGACCACCGATCCTGCGGGCCCGCCGGATGCTGCGCCGTCCGCAGCCGGCGAGGACGCCGGCGCAAGCTAGAAAGGCCGGGCTGCGCCCGACCTTCCAATGATCCCCGCCCGTGGATGCTGTGTCAGAAACCTGCGCGCAGCACCTCGATGCGCTCTTCGAGCGGCGGGTGGGTCATCAGCAACCGCTTGAGGCCATGGCCGACGCCGCCCCTGATCGCCATCGCCGCCACCTGGCTGGGCAGTTCGGCCGGCTGGTGCGCCCGCTGCAGGGCCTCGAGCGCGGCGACCATCTTGGTGCGCGATGACAGAAGGGCCCCGCCGGCATCGGCCCTGAACTCGCGCTGGCGGCTGAACCACATCACCACGATGCTCGCCAGGATACCGAGCACCATCTCGGCGATGAAGACCGTCGCGTAATACCCGATGCCATAGCCCGATTCGCTCTTGAACACCGCGCGATCGATCACCTGGCCGATCACCCGTGCCAGGAAGAACACGAACGTGTTGACCACGCCCTGGATCAGCGTCAGCGTGACCATGTCGCCGTTCGCAATGTGACTGACTTCGTGGGCCAGCACCGCTTCGATCTCGTCATCGCGCATGTTGTTGAGCAGGCCGGTGCTCACCGCCACCAGCGCACTGTTGCGGGTCATGCCGGTCGCGAATGCATTGACGTCGGGGGAATCGTAGACCGCCACCTCGGGCATGCCGATGCCGGCCAGTTCGGATTGCCGGCGAACGGTCTCGACCAGCCAGAACTCGCGCGAGCTGCTCGGCGACTCGATCACCACGGCGCCGGTCATGCGCTTGGCAGACCACTTGGAGATGGCCAGCGAGATGAAGGCGCCGCCAAAACCCATGAACGCGCAGAACATCAGCAGCCCGCCCATGCCACCGCCGAGCATGCGGTCGATCCCGAGCAGCCGCGCGGTGACGCTCAGCACCAGCAGCACCCCGATATTGGTGATCAGGAACAGCACGATACGTTTCATCGATTGACTCCGTTGAGATGGGCAGGTGCAGGCCGGGATGTCCCGGAATACCCGATTACGCAGGCTTAGATGCGGTTGACGCCTGCAAGTTCAAGCCTGAGGCGAAGTTTTTGCAACCTGGATGCCACGCACATTATCCAGCACCGTGGTGGCCGACCCGATCAGCGAGGCGATGTCCGACAGGTTGGCGGGCACGATCAGGGTATTGCCGGTCCTGGCCAGGTTGCCGAACGCGGCGACGTAGAGTTCCGCGACCTTCAGGTTGGCCGCGTTCAGACCGTTGGGCGTGCCGATGGCCTCGGCTACCGCCCGCGTGGCCTGTGCCGTTGCATCAGCCACTGCGATCAGTGCCTGCGCCTCGCCCTGGGCATTGTTGATCGCTGCAGCCTTCTCGCCCTCGGAGCGCAGGATGGCGGCCTGCTTGGCGCCCTCGGCCAGGTTGATCTCCTCCTGTTTCTGGCCCTCGGACTTGGCGATCAGCGCGCGCTTCTCGCGCTCGGCGGTGATCTGCGCCTGCATCGCGCGCAGGATGGTATCGGGCGGGGTCAGGTTCTTGATCTCGTAGCGCAGTACCTTCACGCCCCAGGTGCGTCCGGCCTCGTCCAGCACCGACACGATCTGACGGTTGATCTCGTCGCGCGACTCGAACGTGCGGTCGAGTTCCATCTTGCCGATCTCGGAGCGCAGCGTGGTCTGCGCGAGCTGGGTGATGGCCGTGATGTAGTCGGACGACCCGTAGGAGGCAAGGCGCGGATCGGTCACCTGATAGTAGATGATGCCGTCGACCGACAGTTGCGTGTTGTCCCGGGTGATGCAGGTCTGCTCGGGCACGTCCAGCGGCACTTCCTTGAGCGAATGACGATACTGTATGCGGTCGACGAACGGCACGATGATCCGCAGCCCGGGCTCCAGCACGCCATGGAACTTGCCCAGGCGCTCGACCACCCACGCCTGCTGCTGGGGGATCACGCGCACGGACTCGATCACCACGACGATCGCGAATGCGACGAAGAAGAACCAGGGCGCGTACACCTTCAGCTCCTGGATGGTCGACATCACCATCGCGATCACGGTGACGACTATCAGCTTGGGCAGCAAGGCAAAGCCTCCAGGGCGAGCGAGCGGGTTGGGGATGTCCAGGGGCAGTCCGGCCTGCGGCAGGCCGAACCGGGCGAGCTTCAGCTTCGACAGGTCGACTCGGGACAGGTCGAAATCCCTGGGGTCGAAACGGCGTGGGTCGCGCTTCATCGGCTGGCGGAAACCTCGAACACGCTTCC
>JBILGF010000402.1:0-3328 GCA_044351195.1 Burkholderiales bacterium | reverse complement strand
TTGCCCAGCCGGCTCACAACCCGGTACGACAGGTCGCCCGCGCCCTTCGAGGTGCCGCCGGACAGGATCACCATGTCCTCCTGCAGCGCGCGCGCGAGCACCGCCTCGAGCCGGGCATCATCGTCGGCGACGATGCCCAGCTGCACGGCCTCGCCGCCGAGCTCCTCGACCGCCGCGCCGAGGATCGCCGCATTCGAATCGAACACGGCCCCCGCCCGCGGCATCGCACCGGGCGCGACGATCTCGTTGCCGGTCGACACGATGGCCACCCGCGGCCGGCGCCACACCTCGACCTCGGCCAGCCCGATCGCGGCGAGCACGCCGATCTCGCGCGACGTCAGGCGCTGGCCTGCGCGCAGCACCGTCTCGCCGCGCGCGATGTCGGTGCCGGCGAAGGTCACGTTCTGCCCCGGTGGCACGGAGTGGCGGCATTCGACGCCACCGTCGTCGGTCGCCTCGGTCTGCTCGACCATGATCACCGCGTCCGCCCCGCGCGGCAGCATGCCGCCGGTGGCGATGATCGACGCGCGCCCGCGGGCGACCGACTCGGCGGGGACGCGTCCCGGCTCGATGACTTCCGCGTTGAGCGCGAGCGCACGCGGCCTCTCTTCCATCGCGCCAAAGGTATCGTCGGCAACGAGCGCGAAACCATCGACGTTCGAGCGGTCGAACGCCGGCACGTCGACCGGCGAGACGATGGTGTCGGCTAGCACGCGCTGTCGTGCCAGCGCGAGCGGCACCGTCTCGCGGCCCAGTGGCTCCAGCGCGAGCTGGCGCCGGAAACGATCGGTGGCTTCGTCGCGGGTGATGACTTCCAGGAACTGTTCCTGGCGGGCGGCACTGCGCACGCCAGGCCTTGGTTTCTTGTCTGGCATTCGATCCAGGCCGTCTACGGGCCGCGGTGATCAGGATTCATAAAGGTACACGTCGACGGCCGTGCCTGCCGCCTGCCCTTCGCTGTCCCCGGGGACGATCACGAAGCCATCGGCCCGGGTGGTCGACGAGAGGATCGAGGCGCCGCTCAGCGCCAGCGGTTCGGCGCCGTCATCGCCGAGCCTTACCCGGCAGTAGTCGACCCGTCCGACCTGAGAGGCGATCTTGCGCGTGAGCACCGCACGCCGCACGGCGTGCGGCCATGCGGACGCGCGGCCACCGAGGATGCGCAGCGCGCGACCGGCGAAGAAGTCGTACGCGCACAGGCAGGATACCGGGTTGCCGGGCAGCAGGAACACCAGCGTGCCGCCGACGCGACCGAACCCCGCCGGGCTCGAGGGCCGCATCGCGACGCCATGCACGGCGAGTTCTCCCGCGTCAGCGAGGATGCCCGGCGCATGGTCTTCGCTGCCGACGCTGGACCCTCCGGACACGAGCACGACATCGACCCCGGACGCGAGGATCGCCTCGCGGATCGACTCACGCCGGTCGGCCACGCGCAGCACCGGTGCGGGCAGGCCACCGTCGCGGCGTACCAGCCCGTGCAGCATGCTCGAGTTGGCATCGTAGATCTGGTGCAGACCTTTGGCGGTACCCGGCACCGCGAGTTCATCGCCAGTGACCACGATGCGCACGGCGGGCCGCCGCACGACCGTCGCGCGGTCCAGTCCAATCGAGGCGATCAGCCCGACGTCCTGCGCGCGCAATCGACGTCCGGCAGCGAGCAGCAACGCACCGGCTGCGACATCCTCCGCGCGGCGTCCGACATGCCGGCCGGGTGCGAGCGGCGCGGTGACCTCGGCGTGGCCGTCGCGCTCGGTCGCGTATTCGGCAGGCACCACGGCATCGGCGCCAGCCGGCATCGGCGCACCAGTCATGATGCGCACCGCGCAGCCGACCGCGACCGCGCCCTCGAAAGGCCGGCCCGGCAGGGCCTGCCCGACGATCGCGAACGACAGCGGGTTGTAGTCGCCGGCACCATTGGTCTCGGCACCGCGCAAGGCATAGCCGTCCATCGCCGAGCGGTCGAACGGCGGCACGTCGATGGCTGCGTGCAGGTCCGCCGCCAGCACGCGCCCGTGCAACGCGTCGAGTGCAGCCGTCTCCGGGCCGAGTTGCCGCGCATGCGCGTCGATCCAGGCAAGCGCGGCCTCGACGGTGGCGCGCGCGGAAAAGCCGCGCATGCGCACATCCTTCCCCGGACGGGTCATCGGCTGCGCTGCCGGGCGATGCGCACGGCGATCGCGGGCATCAGGGTGCCAGCGCCTGCGCCACGCCGATCATGCTGTCGCGGGTCACCAGCGCGGCGAGCCGTTCCTCGCCCCAGCCCTCTGTGCCCTGCGGACGCAGCGGGATCACGAGGTAGCGCATGTCGGCGGTCGAGTCGACGACGCGGATTTCGCGCTGCGCCGGCAGTTCGGTGCCGAACTCCTTCAGCACGGCACGCGGCTCGATCACCACGCGCGAACGGTACTCGCGGCTCTTGTACCAGGCCGGCGGGATACCGAGGATGTTGCGCGGATAGCATGAGCAGAGCGTGCAACAGACGACGTGGTGGACCGCCTGCGTGTTCTCGAGCACGGTGAGTTCGGGCGTGTGCGCGAGGTCGAGCTCGAAGGCATGGCCCAGCGCCGGCTTCGCCTCGGCGAGCAGTGCCGTGCGGAAGGCATCGTCGAGCCACGCGCGGGCGATGATGCGGGCGCCCAGCGCCGGCGTACGCGATTCGGTGAGGTCGATCTGGCGCTGGATGTCCTCGGCGCTGAACACGCCCTGCTCGACCAGCAGTTCGCGCAGGGCCTGCTCCATCAGCAGCGACTCGGGCTGGTAGTGGTCGAGGTCGTCGACCGGTGCATGCGGGTCGCCGGCGTCATGCGCCGGATGCACGTGGTCACCATGGTGCCCATGCTGGGCGTCGTGGTCGTGCGTGCTCATGCCGCGTCCCCTTGCCTGCCGTCCGGCAGCGCCGGCTCGAGCCAGTGTTCGAAGATATCCGCAGTAATGCGATAGGGCGCCTCGCGCAGGCGCTCGCCCCAGACCTCGGCCGCGTCGAACTCGACCTGGTAGAGCGTGATCGGCGGCAACCCGGGCTTGTGGTAGGCGAGCGCTTCCGGATTCGGGTAGCAACCGAGCGCACGCACCACCACGCCGCGCTTGCCGCGCAGGTAGAAGGGCGTGCGGCAGTGGGTAGCCGGGTCGGCAGTGCCCACCTTGACCGTAACGCCTGCCGCGAGCGCCGGACGGCTCACGGCTTCACCGTACGCCGCGCGACGATGGACGCCATGCGCTGCTCGAGCGCGGCCTCGTCGACCAGCCCGCGCTCGATTGCGAGCTGGCGCACCGCGCGTATCCAGCGCTCGTAGTAGGCAAGGCCGTGGTAGGCCTGCGGGTCGAGCGA
>JBILGF010000401.1:0-3335 GCA_044351195.1 Burkholderiales bacterium | reverse complement strand
CCGACCGCAAGATGGGCCAGCGCGGCTCGCACACCTCCGACGTCATCCTGCAGGACGTGCGCGTGCCGGCCAGTGCGCTGATCGGCGGCGTCGAGGGCCAGGGCTTCAAGACCGCGATGAAAGTGCTCGACCGCGCGCGGCTCAACATCGCCGCGGTGTGCGTCGGTATCGCCCAGCGCATGCTCGACGACGCGCTCGACTACGCGATGCAGCGCCAGCAGTTCGGCCAGCCGGTGGCCGAGTTCCAGCTGGTGCAGGCGATGCTCGCCGACTCGAAGACCGAGATCTACGCCGCGCGCTGCATGACGCTCGATGCCGCGCGCATGGCCGACGACGGTGCGAACATCGTCACCGAAGCGTCCTGCGCGAAGCTGTTCGCCTCCGAGATGTGTTCGCGCGTGGCCGACCGCTGCGTGCAGGTGCATGGCGGCGCCGGCTACATGCAGGACTACCCGATCGAGCGCCTGTACCGGGATGCACGGCTGTTTCGCATCTTCGAGGGCACCAGCCAGATCCAGCAGCTGGTGATCGCCCGGAACATGATCCGTGCGGCCCGCCGCTGACCGACTGCAGCAGGCACGGCAACGACACCGAAACCTTGACCGCAACCTGGGAAAGCACCTGATGAACGTGAACTCGTCCGCAACCGGCACCCGTCGTGCCCGCCATGTCTGCCGCGCTCGCATCGCCCGCGCCGGCCGCACCGCCGCCCTGGCCGCGCTGGCCGGCAGCCTGCCGCTGGTTCTTTCGCTGCCGGCGGCCGCGCAGCAGTATCCGTCCAAGCCGATCCGCATCATCGTCCCGTTCGGCGCTGGCGGGTCTGCAGATACCATGGCGCGCCTGGCCGGACAGCGCTTCACCGAGACCTGGGGCCAGCCGGTGCTGGTCGAGAACCGCACCGGTGCGGCCGGCATGATCGGCGCCGAGGCGGTCGCACGCTCGGCCCCCGACGGCTATACGCTGATGCTGACCTCGGGCGCGTTCTCGTCGACCCCGGCGCTCAACACGAAGGTGTCGGTCGACGTGTTCAAGGATTTCGTGGCCATCGTCAACATGGCGAACACCGCGACCCTCATCAACGTGCATCCGTCGCTGCCGGCAAAGAGCATCAAGGAGCTGATCGCCTTCGCGAAGTCGCGACCGGGCCAGATCGGCTTTGCGACCGCCGGCGTGGGCAGCACCGGCCACCTCGCCACCGAGCTGTTCCTGGCGATGACCGAGACCCAGATGGTGCATGTGCCCTACAAGGCCAACCCGATCGCGGTGATCGACGTGATTTCCGGCAACGTGCCGCTGATGTTCGACCTGGTACTCACCGGCGCACCGCATGTGCGCTCGGGCAAGCTGCGCGGTCTGGCGGTGACCGCGGGCAAGCGGCTGCCCCTGCTGCCCGATGTCCCGACGGTGACCGAGGCCGGGCTGCCGACGTTCGATGCCAACGTCTGGCTCGGCTTCCTCGGCCCGGCCGCGATGCCGCGCGACGCGGTGAACCGGGTCAATGCCGAAGTGAACCGCATCGTGCGGCTGCCGGAGATCGTCAAGCGCTTCAACGAGTTGGGCGTGGAACCGGCCGGCGGCACGCCCGAGCAGTTCGCCACGCTGCACCGGAACGACTTCCTGAAATGGCAGAAGGTGGTCAGGGATGCGAAAATCAAGCTCGATTGATCCGTGACGGCGCGCGCGATGGGCGCGCGCGTCGGTATCGGGTTCACGGGCGCCGCGCCACATCACGGCGGCAGGCCCCAGGGCGGAGCAGAAGACAGATGAGATTCATTGCAGTGACAGCAGGTACGAAAACCCTTTCCCTCATCGCGGCCGCCATCGGCGCGCTGGGCGCGCTGGCTGTACCGGCACAGGCGCAGCAGGCCTGGCCCCAGAAGCCGGTGCGCATCGTGGTGCCGTTCGGTGCCGGCGGTTCGGCCGACACCATGGCGCGCCTGATCATCCCGACGCTGCAGGAAGGGCTTGGCCAGCCCGTGCTGGTCGAGGTCCGCTCGGGCGCCACCGGCTCGATCGGTGCCGACCATGTCGCGCGCTCGGCCCCGGACGGCTACACGCTGCTGCTCACCTCGGGCGCGTTCGCGATGTCCCCGGCACTGAACACGAAACTGCCGTACGACATCTTCCGCGACTTCACGCCGATCGTCGGTACCTCCAACGCGCCGCAGGTGCTGGTGGTGCATCCGTCGGTGCCGGTGAAATCGGTGAAGGATCTCGTCGCGTTCGCCAAGCCGCGCCCGGGCGAACTGGGCTGGGCCACGGCCGGCATCGGCTCGACCGGCCACATGGCGGGTGCCTACTTTGCCGGGCTGGTCGGCATCTCGCTCAACCATGTGCCGTACAAGTCGAACCCGGCCGCCGGTGCCGATGTGATCGGCGGCCATGTGCCCCTGATGTTCGACCAGTTGTCGACCGCCTCGCCGCATATCCGCGCCGGCAAGTTCCGCGCGCTGGCGATCACCTCGCCCAAGCGTCATCCCCTGTTGCCGGAAGTGCCGACCATGGGTGAGGTCGGCTTCCCTGCCTTCACCACCAGCATCTGGCTCGGCCTGCTCGGCCCGGCGAAGCTGCCGCGCGACATCGTCGACAAGGTGAACGCCGAGGTGAACCGCTACCTGGCCACGCCGGCGGCGAAGGAACGCTTCACGCAGCTGGGCCTGGACGTGTTCGGCGGTACGCCCGAGGCGCTCGGCTCGCGCATGAAGTCCGACCTGGCGGCGGCGCAGAAGACGGTGCAGATCGCCGGCATCAAGCCGCAGTAACGCGGTTGCGGCAGCGGCCCTGACACAGGGCCCCTGCCGCCGCAGTATCGCTTCGCAAGAGCCGGTTCCGGCCGGCGACCTGCCGCACCGTCGCCGCCATCATTGCCCTGTCGCCGCAGCTCGCGGTGTCTGTCCAACGGGGTGATGCATGTGGAAGTCCGTCCTGCGCGGGTTGCGCCGGCTGCCTGGCGTGCGCCGCGCAGCCGAGCCGCCGCCGTCGGCGCCGCTGAAAAGATTGAAACCTTGTCCGCCTCTTCAATCGAGAGCGCTGTTAAGGAGCGGGCCGTCGGGAAGCATTGCGACGCAAGACGCATTTCCACATCCTCAACCAAGCGTAGCGCATTCCGTGACGCGTTATTAATTCCATCCGCAACTTGTGTGCTCGGTAAGCGTCCGGCGGCTACCGTCTTGACGGGTTGAAGCTCAGTCGATCGACGGACGGGCGGCGACGTCCCCCCAAGAATCAGTAGCATAAAGGTTTAGAGTCCGGCCCTGAAAAGGAGGTTGGACGTGAAGAAGCGGTTCTCGGAAGCGCAGATCATCGGGTTCCTGAAGGAGGCCGATTCGGGCGTG